>NZ_DOPT01000020.1:47012-52869 GCF_003512625.1 Herpetosiphon sp.
AATCCCCCTGCACCCCCTCAAGGACAATTATCGAGTGTTATACATTCACCGATAAACCTCAAGATCAGTGGTTCAAAGGGGAAATATACCCTTAGTAGGGGTGAAAGGATTTTGAACCCTAGCCCCTGAACCCTGATCACCGGCCCCTCGCCTACTTCCGTTCGTAGCGGCGCACTTCCAAGTCGGGGCGCAAACGGCCTTGTTGCTCCTCGCCAAGCGTTTCCTCGCTGGGCACGGTAATTGTATCGGGGTCGCCATCGGAGATAAATTTGAGATCAGGTCGTTCTTCAAACAACTGATACCAATATTCCAATTGCGAATCAACCGCTTGCGTTCGGCGAATATGGTAGGGATCGAAGTTTTGCGAATAGGGCGAAGGGCTAGCGCCACCAGTGACATCAACCGCTGCGCTTAATGTATAGCTCTCACCTTCAGATTCGCCTTCGCGGACCAAACTCTCATCTTCGGGAAACATACCCAAGGGATAGCTCAGGCTCGTGACTTGATAACCATCGCCAATACGCTCCTCAAGTTCTTTGATCGAGAAGGCTAATTGCCATTGAATTTGCTCGGCATCAGCCTCGTCGAGGCGTTGATGGGTGTAGGTATGAGTGCCAACCTCGCCGCCCAAGGCCACAATTTCTTGAAGTTTTTGGGTGGCAAACTCAGGCTGACCAAACAAAACCCGCTCTTTTACATCAACATCGATCAACGGGAAGAACACCGCAATCGCCGGAAAATCGGGGTGCTCGGCGGCAAACGCTTGCAAAATGCCCATGGCCGAAGTTGGGTCAAGCGTACCATCTTCAAGATAGCGGAACTGACCATCCGATGAATCGTCAAAGGTCAAAACAACTGGCGATTTGCCCAGCGGCACGCTAATGTTGTTATCAACCAAATCGCGCAAGGTCATTGGGTAAAAATTATTGGCATACAACCACTCTAAATCCTTGCGCAAATTTTCGGGCGAACGGCTATAGTCTGCATCGGGAGATTCAATTAAGTGATATTCTAAGACCAAAACCCAGCCAATCTCATTGGGTGCATACTTCGCGAGATCGGCATCGCTGAGACCAGCGGGGGTTGGTGAAGCTTCGGAAGTTGCTGTTGCAGCCAAGGTTGGTGAAGCAGCCGTCGTTGGCGAGGCGGCAGTGGTTGGGCTAGCAGCAACAGTTGTGGTTGCAGTGGGAGCTTGGGTTTGTGGTGCTTGCGTGGCAGTGCCCTGACCACAACTCAACAACACCCCACACAGCGTCAAACCCCACAGTCCACGAATCCAACGTCGAATCATGCCTACGGTACTCCTTATCTTTGCGATCATCAGCACGATCTTGTGCTATTATCGTGCGCGATTCTATATAATCATCATACTCGATCTTGCCGACCCACCGTAGCGCTAGAGAAGCGTGAGAAGCTGACAAATTCCTGAGACAGTTCCGCCCCTATGCGGTTTGTTAACTGGAGGACTGCCCATGGCCTTCGCCACACCCGAACAGGTGCATCGTTACCCTCGTCGGTTCAAATGGATTTTTGAGGTGCTTTGTACTGTCCTCATTGTAGTTGCTGTGGTGCGTTGGGGACGTGCCGTTTTGCAGTATCTCTGGGATAGCCGCAACATCAATGCAGCCTTTGCTGCCCGCGACACGTTTTATGAACCCTTGGTCAACTGGTTTAACCAAACCGGAACGACCCGCCCACGCCTGCGCGACTTGGCGGATCTTGCGCCTTATTTTGGCTGGTTGGGCTTAACCTTGCTCGTGGTTGTTTTTGTTCGTAATTTCTTCCCCACCATTCGCACGAGCAGCCGTGGTATTTTAATTGAATGGGGCAATGGTTGGTTGCCAGTCGGTTGGGAGCAAGTCAGCGGGCTGCGGGTTACCGAAGACCTTTCTGGCGAACGCTTTGTGGTGTTGCTGCAAACCAACAATAAGGCCTTGACCGGTTGGCATCGCTTTTATAGTGTGCTGTATCGGTTTAGCCTACGCCGAGGTATCCTCATTACCTCGGGCATTTCCGATTTTCTACCGTTGGTGCGCATGCTCACCAGTGAGCTGGAACAGGTGGCTCGCCAAACTAAACAGCCAGCAGTTAAGCTTGATGAAAAGGCTTCCTCGCCGTTGTTTCAATTGTTGCTCAGCCCAGCGGGTTTCTTCAGCCGCCGCTCTAAAAGCGATAAAGATTATGTTGAGTATGCAACCCAAGCTGGCTTAACGGCCCAACCTGGTCGGGTCGCTAGCATTATGGCGACCTATCCCAAACGCATCAGTAGCTTGCTGGTAATCGGCACGGCAGTGATGGCGGTGCTGGGGCTGCTGCGCGTGCTTGAAATGCTGCGCCAATGGATTGGCCTGAGTTTTGGCGTGGGCGGCATTTTCAAAAGTGCCCCTTTACCGCTTGATCAAAGTGCTTGGTGGCTACCCGTCGCCGCTGTACTCCTACTCGTGGTGTTAATTCCCATTCTGGTGGTTATTCGCAACATTCTGCCCGATATTGAATCGCGCCAAGAGGGCTTGATGGTGCGCTATTTCAACCGTTGGCTGCTCGTGCGCTGGGAAGAAATTATCGCAGTCAAAACCGCCAGCCTCTCGGAAAATAACCATGTGATGCTGATTCAAACGACGAATCAGAGTTTGAAGATGATGCACCACATTTCATCGTTGCTGTTCGATGGCTCGAATGCACGAGGGGTGCTGTTAACGTCAGCATTGAGCGTCTATGATCCATTGGTGCAGCAAATTGTGCTCGAAGTTTCACGTCGCCAACGACCTAGTGAGCAAGATGAAGGCATTTTGACCGAAGATGCCCCAGCTTGGTTGTTGCGCTTGATGTTCAAGCCCAGCGATGCGATCGATCGCATGGTTTCGAATATTTTGCGCCGCGAAGATAGCACCAAAATTAAATTTGATACGATGATGATTCTCGGGCGGCCAATGGTCTGGCTGACGGCAATTCCGACATTAATGCTGCTGGTTGAGCGCCATATTAACGGCGTGCACTATCCAACCGTCAGCTCAATTATCAATGTGTTGGTATTTGTTTTCATCTGTTTGTTGGAATACCCAATTGCGGCGGCGGTGGCCCAGTTCAGCGAACGCAATCTGGATGGTGATGCCCATCTGGCCCGTCCGTTTTACCTCTACCCTACCGCCCAATTGCCACGAATTGTGGTGATGTTGGGGGCATTGTTGCTGCTGGTATTGAACGTGCCTCTGCTGCCAGTGCTGCTCTGGATTGGCGCAGCAATTTGGTCATTCCTCTTGACCGCTGGTTTGTGGGAAGGGCTCTATGGCTGGAGTGGTGGTAAATTATTAGGTATCGGCGCAATTCCGGCGATTATTCAGGTGCTGGCGTTGATGATGTGGGCTTCGATGAGTTAATTGATCCTGTTGGCACCGCAGAGGGCGCTCAATCCTAGCGCTCTCTGCGGTTTTTTGTTCTGAGGAGCAGTTATGCAATCCTACGATGTGATTATTATTGGGGCTGGGCCAAGTGGCCTGAGCGCGGCGATTGCGGCGCAACAAGCAGGCTTCAACTATTTGGTGCTTGAGCGTGGCGCAATCACCAACACGATTATTGATTATCCGCTACAAACGGTGTTTTTTAGCACTGCGCCCAATTTAACGATTGGCAATGTGCCATGGAGCAGTATTCATCCGCATCCAACTCGTACCGAAGCGTTGGCCTACTATCGCGGCGTGGTTGAGCATTTTCAATTAAATGTTCAGATGTACGAGCCAGTTCAAGCCTTAGAACGCTTGAGCGATGGCACGTTTCAGCTACACACAACCCGCCACGATCAAACCAGTGCTAGGTATGCTGCGCGAGCGGTGATTGTCGCCAGCGGCTCGTATGATACGCCCAATCGGTTGGCGATTGCCGGGGCTGAGCTAGGCAAAGTTAAGCATTATTATCGTGAAGGCCACCCCTTTTATCGCCAAAATGTTGCGGTAATTGGCGGCGGCAATTCAGCTGCCGAAGCTGCGCTCGATTTATATTATCACGGCGCAAATGTCACGATCATTCATCAGTTTGCTGGTTTAGATCAACGAATCAAGCCATGGATTGCTGCTGATTTGAAGGCTTGGATCGAAGCAGGCAAAATTCAGACCTTTTGGGAAGCTAATCTTAGTGCCATTACGCCAACCAGCATCCACATTACCAGCGCCGCTGGCTCGCAGCACGAACAAGCCAATGATTGGGTTTTTGCCTTGATTGGCTATCGACCAAACACCAGCATGCTCGAAGCAGTTGGAGTTACGGTTGATCAAGATGCTGTGCCAAGCCATAACTCGACCACCTTTGAAACCAATGTGCCGAATTTATTTATCGCTGGCGTGTTGGCGGCGGGAGCACACCCGAGCAAAATCTTTATTGAAAATGGCCGTGAGCATGGCCCAGCCATTATCGCCGAGTTGCGCCAACGTTGGGCAGGGCCGCGCTGATGGAGATGGAAGGGTTTCGTTGGTTGTTGAGCGACGCTGGCCAACAACTCTTGGCTGAACTCAGCAATGATCGCGATTTGAATGAAGCTAACTTTTTGCGCTACACCACCAAATTGCGCAAACACTACCCAGCCGAGGCGGTAACGGCGGCTTTGGAAACCAACTTATTGCGCCGCGCCGCCCAAGCTAAATTTCCCCAAGCCAGCCAACTATATTTTACCCGTGAGGCCTTGGAGCAAGCTACGCCTTGGCTGGTTGCTAGCTATCGCCAACGCCATTTTGCGACTGGCTCGCGGCTGGTCGATTTGGGTTGCTCGGTTGGCGGCGATGCCTTGGCCTTAGCGCAAAGTTGCTCGGTTTTGGCGATCGATCGTGATCCATTGCGGTTGGCAATGCTTGAGGCCAATGCTCAGGCGCTTGGGCTAAGCCAGCAAATCAGCATCCAAGAGGCCGATTTTACCACGCTAGAATTTGCGGGCTACGCTGGTTTATTTATCGATCCGGCGCGGCGCAGCAATGGCAAGCGCATTTGGGATGTTGAGCACTATCAGCCGCCGCTTTCTACCTTGGAGCGTTGGCGTGGGCAAGTGCCAATCCATGGAGCTAAAGTTGCCCCAGGTATTCCCGATGATGCCGTGCCTGCTGGCTATGATCTTGAGTTTATTTCGCTTGATGGCGATTTGCGCGAGGCCTGTTTGTGGTGGCAAGCTGGTCAGGTTGGCGGGCAACGCAAGGCAGTGGTGCTCACTAGTGCTGGTGCTGAACACAGCTTAATTGCCGATTCCACCCAAGCCGCCGCTGCACTCAGCGAGCCACTGGCCTATTTGTACGAGCCTGATCCAGCGGTGATTCGAGCGCACGCCGTGGCAGATATTGCCAATCAGTTGGATTTAGCTCAATTTGATGCCAGCATTGCCTACCTTACCAGTGATCGCTTGGTACAATCGCCATTTCTGCGAGCTTGGCAAATTGAGCAATGGCTACCGTTTAATTTGAAACTTCTGCGCCAAATATTGCAAGCGCGTGAGATTGGCCGCGTAACCGTCAAAAAGCGTGGCTCGCCGATTACCCCCGAAGAATTAAGCAAACAACTGCGCTTGAAGGGTCGCTACGAGCAAACGTTGGTGCTGACCAAACTACAAGGCCAGCCAGTCGTGCTGTTGGTAAAATTGCTTTAATTTGCGCTCTATCTGCTGCATATCAGCTGCCTATCAGCTACATTTGCTGCCAAAACCGCTATAAACTTCGTCTTAGGTGTAATGTCGGATTGATCTAAATCTTGATCCATTATCCCGCTTGCACCCTCCTTACAAGGGTAGGTTTTTAACAATCATGGATGATCACCACCCTTCCGTCCCGCCTCAAGGCGGGAGACGCAGGGGGCTTTAATCCCCCTGCACCCCCTCAAGCACAAT
>NZ_DOPT01000081.1:0-9418 GCF_003512625.1 Herpetosiphon sp.
TTAGGCCGCTACACCACGAGCCCGCGTTTTTGCTTGCCTCGCGACAACGGGGATATACTACCACAGACTCGTTTTTTTTGCAAATAGAGCGTTCCCTCACCCCAACCCCTCTCCCACGGCGGCGGGCGAGGGGAGTTCCAACCATCATGATTGTATAGTTCCCCCTCGCCTGCTGGGCGGGAGAGGGGGCTAGGGGGTGAGGGCATGCGCATCGGCTGCGAATCGCATCCAGCCGTTGTTAAAACCTGCATTATCCTCTACCTACAAACTAACTGATTGGCTCGTGATTGACCCGATCAAGGCCTTCGTCGTCCCAGGCGGCGGGATCTTCGAGTGGCTCAAGGTGGGTGATCGCATGGCTATCGGGTAGGGCGGCGGCAATTGCCAATTCAATCGTTTCGCAGACATCATGGCCTTTTTGGACACTCCACGAGCCTGGTACTAGCACATGCAATGAAATGAAACGGCGCGGCCCAGCAACCCGCGTGCGCAAAGCATGGAATTGCAAGCCACGTTGGCGATAGCGCGACAGAATATCTTCAATCACCGCTTGATCTTCATCGGGCAAGGCACTATCAAGCAAACCATAGCCCGATTCACGCAAAATCCGAAAGCCAATCCAGATAATGTGGAGGGCAACTGCGATCGCAATTAGCGGATCAAGCACCAGCCAGCCCGATAATTTGGTCAGTAAAATTCCGCCAATTACGCCAATCGTCGTCCAAACATCAGTAAATAGGTGGTGGGCATCGGCTTGCAAGGTGATCGAGCGTAAGCGTTTGCCTGCTCGCATAATGATCCACGCCACACCGCCGTTGATCGCGGTGGCAAAGATCGAAAGCCCTAAACCAAGGTCAAGTCGCGTTATTGGAGTTGGATTTAACACGCGTGGCCAAGCTGTCCAGATGATGCTGCCAGCAGCCAACATAATTAACATGCCCTCTAAGCCGCTGGCAAAATATTCAGCCTTGGAGTGGCCAAAGGCATGGTCATGATCGGGGGGACGCATAGCAATCGTCAGCATCCATAAAGCCATAATCGCTGCAATCAGGTTGACAACCGATTCCGCCGCATCCGAAAAAAGCCCGATTGATCCGGTCAAAAGATAAGCGCCAAACTTCAAACCAATCGTTACGCATGCTGCAACAATTGATAATAAAGCATAGCGCTGTTTCCCATTAAACATAGTTATAAGGCGCTTTCTAAGGCTCGCAATTCGCGCTCATAGACCACCAAACCAACGCGGAGGCTGTCGTTTGGCACGATGGCATTAAGTTGATGAATGATTGTATTCAAATCACGCACCCAAACTTGTAACTCTCGGCGCAACCGTTCTTGCTCATTAATGCTGGTAACGGCCCATGTCTCACGATTATTACGCAACCAAATCTGATAGCGATTGATATGATTATTATAATCGTGTTGCAAGGCAACCCATGGCGCACCTTGTTGACTGCCTTTCATCACCCGAAAGGCCATGCGCAGCTCGGCAGGAATATACATATCATCATTTAAATCGATTGGTTGGCCTTCGCCTGGCAAATTATCAAACATGCCATCTTCCATGGCCGCCTGAATGCGTTGCTCGGCGATCGATCCTGCGCGTTGAGCGGTGAGCGATGGGCTTTTTTTAGGTTTGTCGCTGTCGGCGTTCGGGTCGGAAGCGGGTGCTTGTGGCTTTATTTTGCCTGAAGTGCGGCTTTGCTCACGAAATCGGTCAAGAAATGGATTATCGCTCATGCTAAAACCCCCTTGTATTGCTGCAACCTTGCCAGATCAAGCGCCCCATACAATTGCTCAAACGTCGTTGCAGGCTTATGTGCAGAATATCACAAAGATTGGCTGGCGACAAGGTTATCAACAACACCGAAATTTTGAGAAATTTGTTACAATATGCCTATATCTGTGTGTACTTTGGATGGTTGGAGGACATCGATGTCGTTTCAGTATCCACTAGAAGTTCGTTTTCGCGATTTGGATGGGCTTGGGCATGTCAATAATGCGGTCTATTTGACTTATTTTGAGACCTTGCGTTTACACTTTGCGCTCGAATTGTTGGGCGTAGCGCATTTGGCTGAAGTGCCGTTTATTTTAGGCGAAATTTCAGTGCGCTTTCTCAAGCCTGTGTTTTTTGGCGATCAACTCCAAGGCAGCGTCGATGTCTCGCGGATTGGGCATAAAAGCTTTACCATGATTTATACGATTAAGCGGGGCAACGAAATTGTGACCCAAGGCTCGACCGAATTAATCTGGTTTGATTACAAAACTCAACGTTCGGTGCCAATTCCCGATTCATTTCGCCAGCAAGTTGCCAGCTATCAACGTGCTTAATCCATCGACGCAATAGGTTGTTGAGTAACAATACAGTTAGCCCCTCATCCCGCTTTCGAGATGAGGGGCGCTAAGCCAGTGCTGCTATATTCCTACGGCGATCAGCATTTTAGCGCGTTTGCTGCGATTGATAGGCTTGCCACAAGGCTTGTGGATCTTCAGCGTAAAGCATCATATGGCCACAATCGCCACAAACTGCACAGCTTACCCATGTATCCACTCCACCTTTGGCGAAAACAGCCTTAGGATTTGTATAGACTGTCACCATAAGGCGTTCATAGCGTTTTTCCATTTCGTGGATGCTTGCAGTAGGAATTATTTTATTGGATTGACAGCTTGCACAACGAACGGGCTGCATATGATTCTTCCCTTCTTACCTAAAAACGTGGTTAAACGACGTTCGATCAGGATCAGCGATTCAAAACTGGTTGGATGAGATCTGTATCCGCCATTGTGATCGGCACGCTCACTTCTAAGGTATTCAAATCCAATATACGCAGCGCAGTATGAAATGTTTGCTCATCATAGGTGGTAAACAACATTCGCTGATCAAGCCATTGAGGGTCGAAGGCATTGGCATACAGCAACGTCGGATCGCTGCCATCGCGATTGACGGTATAAATCGAGTTACTGCCTACATCACCACCACCAACGACATAGACAAGCTGTTGACTATCAGGCGACCACGCAGGATGGCGAGCGCGGCCAAAGCCTTCGGTTAAATACTTCAAGCCTTGACCATCAGGCTGAATTACATACAATTGATCATTCCAACCATCAGGAGTTTGCGCCCCACGATCTGAAGTAAAAGCAATCAAACTTCCATCAGGCGACCAACTTGGTTGCCAATCTCGGGCAGGATCGTTGGTGAGTTGTCTAAGATTACTGCCATCACGATTGATCAGATACAATTCGTCATTGCCCGAGCGATTGGATTGAAACGCCAATTGTTGGCCATCAGGCGACCAACTGGGGCTTTGATCGTCACCTGGTTGATTGGTTACTTGGAATAAATTACTGCCATCAGCAGAACTGATATACATATTGAAGCCATCGCTATCTTGCACCACAAACGCCAGTTCGTTACCATCAGGCGACCACGTTGGATCTATGGCTAGCGGAAAATCAGGGTTGAGTAGTTGCGGTGGGTTAGCATCAAGCCCCGAGATCATGATCGTTCCTCGGTTGATCTGATTGGCAACAAAAGCCAAGCGTTGCGGGGCTTCGCCCACGGTTGGAGTGGCAAGCGGGACGCTTGATGGCAGGCTCGTTGGTTGACTGGTTGGCTCAGCAGTTGTACGCATACAGCCAGTTAAACAGCCAAGTATTCCAATTAATGTTAAGCTACGAACAAGGTTCATTGATCCCTCACACAGATTCGACTATTTGAAAAAGGTTCTTTATGCAAATTTCAGTTACACAATCGCAGCAACTTGATCTCATTTTTAATAACCAGCCATTGAGCTATCCCGCCGATCTCAATCCGGTACAATTGCAGGCAGCCGCCTTAGTTGGCTGCACCGCTGCGGTGATGGAGCGCTATGCCCAAACTGCTGAGCTTGATTTAACTGGCACTACAGTGGTGATTCGTTGGAGTTTCGGCAGTGATCCACGGCGCATCGATCGCTATGAGCTTGCGGTTGCATTACCAGCCAGCGTCTCTGAAGCTCGCCAGGCTGCGGTGTTACGCGCCGCCCAGCATTGTACGGTGCATGCAACGCTCGAGTATCCACCATTGATCGAGATTCGGCTAAGCTAAGCGTAGCCTCGCGCTCGCGTTGACAGCGATGAGAGGAATAAGGGGAAGGTCAAATTTCATTTTTGTAACCAGACGATTGTCAGATCATCAACGGGACTACGATCTTGCATAAAATTGCTAATTTGTTTGAACAGATACTCATGATATGGCTCGATCGCGGGCCATTGGCGATAGCCTGCCAGAATTGTTTCGAGCAACTCAAAGCCCAGCATGTGGTTGGCGAGATTACGTGCCTCAACCACGCCGTCGCTCACAAACACCACATGATCATCAGGTTTCAGCTGAATCATGCGTTCTTGATACTGGATATCGGAGCGTGAGCCAATTGGCAAGCCAACCACATCAATTTCTTCAAGCGTGCCTGCTCGTAGCAAATAGGGCATAACCATGCCAGCATTGGCAAGATGCAAGGTTTCAGTCGCATGGTCATAAATAGCATACAAGATGGCAGCATTCATATGGTTAGATTTTAGTCGATCGATCAACAAACTATTGAGCGTTTGCAATAATACTGCTGGCTGACTGCCTTCGCGAGCGCGTTCTTCCAAGGTGCTTGAAACCAACGCCATCATCAAGGCAGCGCCAACACCCTTGCCCGAGATATCGCCGATCGCCACGCCAACCCGCCCATTGCCCAACTCGACAAAGCTATAGAAATCGCCGCCGACTTCGGCTGAAGGCAACGATCGGGCATTCGCTCGCAGCAGATCTGGTGGCCACGGTGGGCGTTGCGAGAGCAAGCCAAGCTGAATGTCGTGGGCCAAGCTGAGGCCTTGTTGCAGATAATCGTTTTTCTCTTGCAGTTGATCGGTTACCTGTACCAATTGCTGATAGGCCAAGCGTAACTCGTTGGTACGGAGGGTAACTTGCTCTTCAAGTTGCTCACGGTTGGTACGTAACTGCGCGGTCATACGAGTAAAACTACGAATCAACAAGCCCAATTCATCATCTCGTGAGGGCAAATCGGCAGTTTGCAAATTGCCTTCGGCCACATGGGCTGCCGCTTCGGTTAATTGGGCAATCGGCAACACCACGCGCCGCATAAGCATAAGCACCGCCACAACCGCCAACCCCTCCAAAACCAAGCCAATCGCCACAATGATGATACTCAGTTCGCGGGCAGGCGCAAAGGCCTCAGTTTGGCTAACCTCGCTCAGCAGAATCAGATCGCGCCCTTCGAGCCAACGATAGACCCCAACCACATCGTCGCCAGCATAATTTTGATATTTAGCATTGCCATTTTGCTTGGCTAAGGCTTGCTGAATGCCATATGAATCAACCAGGCTGGGCATGCCAGGCCGCCCAAAGCGTTTGCTCGAAACAAAGCGCTGCTTGCTATCGACCAAATAGGTTTCGCTCGTGCGCCCTATGCCAACCCGCTGCACCAAAATATCGTCGAGCCGCGAGAGATTGATGTGGGCCGCTAAAACGGCATAGACATTATTATCTTGGTCAAATAATGGACTGGCAATCGTCATGGTTGGAATATCTAAATCATTGGGGTAGATATTCTCGATATACAAGCCAAATTGAGCAACATTCACATAATCAACGCCGCTCACCACACTGCCCTCGCGAATGGGATCGGTTGAGAAAATGACACGGCCCACTTGATTCAAGACAAAAATCTCATCAAATTTGGTTTGATTTTTGACGACTGAGCGCAGATAGGTTGCGAGCGTATCGTAGGCACTATTGGCTTCAGGGCTAACCAGTTTGGAGTTGGCCAACATATTGGCGTTGGTACGAACAAGCGGCAAGCCTGCTAACAATTGCACCTCTTTGCGCTGATCATCGATCCAACGCTCGATTTCTTGCTCTTTGAGCGAGGTTGCGATGCTCAAGCGTTCGATCACCGATTGCTCAATTGCCCCCCGACCAAGCCAATAGGCCGTTAAGCCTAAGAGACTTACAGCCAAAGTGGCGACCAAACAAAACATTGCCACTAAGCGGGCAACTAAGCTGCGTTTAATCAAGCGCAGCACTCTAAACCTCACGCAACATAGCTAGATTGTTCATCGGCACTCATTGTACCAGCAAATAGCGTTTCGGCATCAGAACTCATTGCCTGATCAATACGAAAACCCCACGTCCAAGGCGTTGGGCGTGGGGCTGAATCCAAGCGAATAATCTAGCTAAACGGCGGCCCAACCAGCATCGGCTGGAATAATTGCCCCATTGATATGCCGCGACTCATCCGAAGCCAAGAATAAGGCCAAATTGGCAATATCCGAGGGTTCGAGGTAGGCCGGAGCCAGCGCAGTAAACTCGCCAACGCGAGCAGCATCGGCTGGAGCAATCGCGTTGCGATCCATCGATTCGACGATGTTGGTGATCGTGCCGCCTGGGCAAATTGCGTTACAGCGAATGTTGCGTTTGGCGTAAATCCATGCGGTGTTACGGGTTAGGCCAACCAAGGCATGTTTCGAGGCGGTGTAGGCTGCGCCAGCTGAACCACCATGAATTCCTGCCGTCGAAGCAACATTAACAATCACGCCGCTGCCACGCTCCAACATATATTTGAGTGCCCGCCGACTAGTAAACATCGGGCCTTCGAGATTGATGCCCAAGACTCGTCGCCACATATCATCGGAAACTTCGGCGACTCCTTGCATCGAATCCATAACCCCGGCGTTGTTGCAGAGCACATCGAGTTGGCCGTAGCTGCTGATGGCTAAATCAACTAAGGCCTCGGCAGTCGCTTGATCGGCAATGTTCCCTTGTGCACCCACCACGGCGGCCCCGCTGGCTTGAATCGTGGCGACGGCTGCTTCGAGCCGCTGAGCATTCCAATCGCCAAGTACTAATTTAGCTCCTTCGGCAGCAAAGCGGGTAGCCATCGCAAGGCCCATCCCTGAGGCGGCTCCGGTAATGATGACAACGTTGTCGTGTAAACGCATTGATCGACTCCTGTGGTAAGAATGAATGGTTGATCGAAAAAGTGATCTAGAAGATCACAGGGAGGGCTTTGAGACCCCGTAAATTCACGTTATCGCGCCACTGAATGTGTTCGCGTGGCACAGCTAACTGTAAGTTGGGCATGCGTTTCAATAAGCTGGTGAAAGCGATTTCAGCTTCTAAGCGAGCGAGCGGCGCACCCAAACAGAAGTGCACGCCATGGCCAAAAGCGAGTTGGCGGCTAATTTCACGCGCCACATCCAATGATTCAGGATCGTTGAAAACGCTTTGATCGTGGTTGGCCGAGCCAAGCGCCACCAACACCAAATCGCCACGGCGAATCGGCTGACCTGCGATCTCCACATCTTCGAGCGCAAAACGTGGGGCAGGGCTAAAGATTGGCCCATTGAAGCGCAATAATTCTTCGACGGCTGTTGGAATAAGGCTGGGATCGGCTTGCAAGCGAGCGCGTTGCTCAGGATGATCAAGCAACATCAACGAGCCAATGCTGATTAAATTCGAGGTGGTTTCGTGGCCCGCAAAAATTAACAAGCCTGCGGTTGCCAATAATTCTGATTCGCTGAGGGCATCGCCTGTGGCTTCCAACTCGACCAATTTACTAATCAGATCAGCTTGCGGATTGCGGCGTTTATCAGCGATCAGCTTTTGCACATACATGGCAAATTCGCGCAACTGGCCTTGGCTTTCAGGGCTATGGCTGGTCAATGCGTCCGACCATTCGCGCATCTGGTCGCGTTCATGGGTTGGTACGCCCAGCATTTCGGAGATAACGTTAATTGGCAAAGGATAGGCGTAATCTTGCACCAAATCCATCGTGCCGTGAGCCTGCACCTGATCAAGCAATTCATCGGCAAGCTCTTGGATGCGTGGGCGCAGCTGTTCGATATAGCGCGGGGTAAAGGCTTTGGCCACCAAACTGCGTAAGCGCGAGTGTTCGGCTCCATCGGCGCTAACCATCGATTTTGCGCCCAAGAAGCTGCGATCTTCGGCTCCTTCCGAGGCAGTTTGGCCAAATACGCCAGCCTCAGGGTTGAGGATCGTTGCATCGACCGTGAAGCGGCTATCCTTTAATACTTGGACTGCTTCGGCATAGCGCGTTACCAGCCACGCATCGGCTTTGACAAATTCATAGGGCGAGGGAACCGCCAGCACCGCCGCTTTGGCCCGCATTTGGGCAAACAACGGATACGGATTTTCAATTGCGCTGGACTGAAAAATCTGCGCCGTTGGATCATCGGCATATATGTGCACTTGTGATTGTGTCATTGTTGTATGATTCCTTGCTATCAATTAACTTAACTTCCAGTTGGTGCGACAATGCCGCGAAAGAAGATCTGGCTAATATGGGGAATCAAGTCGGCAGGGCTGAATTGGGCGCTTGCGATTAATTGCTCGTAACCACGCAATGACAACAAACCAATAAAGGTGGCCACCATAATTGGCGTTGGAATGCATGGATTGAGTTCGCCAGTCGCTTTGCCCTCATCAAATAAGCGACTGAGGCGGCTCATGGCTTGTTCAACGCGCGATTGAAGCTGAGGACGTTTTTCAATCACGGCATTGGGCAAGCCGATTCGATGGTGCAATTCGAGCAACACACCACTGTGTTTGCCCTGCAAGCCACCATAAGCGTGGGACAGAATCTGTTCAAGCCGAGTGCAAACCGAGGTTGTTTCTGCGAGTAGGCGATCCAAAATGCCCAGAAAATCGCTGATCTGTTGGGCAATCAAGGCCTCAACTAAATCCTCTTTACTGGCAAAATGTTGATAGATCGCGCCCTTGGAAATGCCAACTTGGCCTGCAATCTCGTCAATCGAAGCGTCGTGATAGCCTTTGGCAATGAACACCGCGTGGGCTGCGGCCAAAATCATGGCCTCGCGTTGTTCACGCTGGCGTTCTTTCAACGGACGTACCACCGAACTAGCATGATCGCTTGGTTGATTCGCTGCCATAGATTGCCTGCTTCTAACCATTCTACTGATGGCTTTTCGACTCATCAGTATTTTAATGACTTACCAGTCATAAATATACTAGCGATTCAGAAAATGTCAAGGGGGAAGTGAAAGGCAAAAATCAGAAGGCAAAAGGCAAAAAAAGAGGTTCAAGTCTTAACACAGAGCAACGAACATAGAGCAACGAACATCGGGGCTAGGGTTTAACGCCGAGGTGCAGAGAACCAAAGCAGCAATTATGCGAACTACGGGATGCAGTTATGAATAGAGCGCATTGGGGATTAGGATTCTGGACTGCTTACAAGGGTAGGTTTTTTACGATTGGTCTGCTGTGGAGCGTTCCCTCACCCCCCAAACCCCCTCTCCCACGAAAACGCGGGCGAGGGGGAGCACCCGTTTTCACCACAAATCATGCCAAAACCACGCCATTAAAGCCCCTCTCCCATCGGATGGGAGA
>NZ_DOPT01000081.1:9495-24642 GCF_003512625.1 Herpetosiphon sp.
CCCTCTCCCATCGGATGGGAGAGGGGTTGGGGTGAGGGGGCTAAAACCCACCCTTGTAAGCCCGACCCCTCTCCCATCCGATGGGAGAGGGACGCAGGGAACTGCGTTGGGAGTGCGGGAAAGGGAGGGGTGAGGGCATGATGGCCGTTGTTCCGGCAATAAACCATTACATATAGTCGATAGCCTGACTTTTATGCCCGATGATCTATCACTTAGCTGCCGCTTTTCTTGGTCATTTTGGAGAGCATATCCCACATTTCGTTGGGCAAACGATCAAGCCCTGAGAATTGGCCAGCGCCATACAGCCACTCGCCGCCATCAATCGTGATGCATTCGCCGTTGATATAGCCTGCTTCGTCGGCCAACATATAGGCGGCCAAATTGGCCAGCTCAATATGTTCGCCAACACGGCGTAAAGGCACGCGATTGAGTGCTTGTTCGGCCAATTCGGGGGTTGGGGCAAGTCGTTCCCACGCGCCTTGAGTGGGGAAGGGGCCAGGTGCGATTGCATTCATGCGAATACCATAGCGTGCCCATTCGACCGCCAACGAGCGGGTCAGGGCCAAAACCCCAGCTTTGGCTGCCGCCGATGGCACAACAAAGCCACTACCCGACCAAGCATAGGTTGTAACGATGTTCAAACATTGACCACCACGTCCAGCTTCGATCCACTTTTTGCCTAAAGCCAAGGTGCAGTAGAACGTGCCATGCAGCACAATCCCCAAAACAGCATCAACTGCGCGATGTGAAAGCTTCTCGGTTGGGCTGATAAAGTTGCCAGCAGCATTGTTGACCAAAATATCGACTGTCCCGAAATGGTTCCAAACGGCCTCGATCATCTGGTCAACTGCTTCGGGGTCGCGCACATCGCAGGGCACGGTAAAGACCTCGCCGCCTTTGGCTGCCATCATTTCGTTGGCCACAGTGCTTAATTTTTCGGCATTGCGGCTGGTAATTGCCAACTTTGCCCCCAACTCCAGGAAGCGCTCACCCATTGAACGCCCCAAGCCCGAACCCCCACCAGTGATGATGATCACTTTGTCTTTGAGCAGATCTGAACGAAACATGCACAACCTCCTTGTTGGGCTATCGGCGCGATCAGGCTTCTTTGATCTGCGCGTAATGCTGCCAGAATGTTGGGTACGAGACGGTCACGGCTTCAGCTTCGTCGATAATCGTTTCGCCTTCGGCCACTAAGCCAGCCACCGCCAAGGCCATCGCGATGCGATGATCACCATGCGATTGAACGTGAGCGCCTTGGAGTTCGCCACCACCAGCGATGATCATGCCATCGGGTGTGGCTTCGAGGGTCGCACCCATGGCTGTTAGTTCGCTAACCACTGTGGCTACCCGATCGGTTTCTTTGGCCCGCAGTTCTTCGGCATCGGCAACCACGGTTTCGCCAACTGCACAGGCTGCCGCCACCGCCAGCACCGGAATTTCATCGATCAAACGCGGAATTAAATCGCCATCGATGCGTGTGCCTCGTAAGCCACCGCCACGCACGGTTACATCGCCAACAGGCTCTGCACCTTCATTGCGCTCATTGCTGATCGTAATATCAGCGCCCATGGCCTTGAGCACATCGAGCGCTCCAGTGCGACTGGGGTTTAATCCAACGCCCAAGGTGGTAATTTCGGCATCGGGGTGAATCGCTGCGGCTACCCACCAAAAGGTTGCCGACGAAGGATCGCCTGGAACATGCAACGAAAGCGGATAGGGGAAAACCGGATGGCTCGGTGGATAGAGCACAATCTCATCATCTTTAACGGTGAGATCAATTCCCATGGCGATCAACATGCGCTCGGTATGGTCGCGGCTAACGATTTTGCCCGATAAACGCATTGGCGCATCGCCAGTTAAACCAGCCAAGAGCAAGGCCGATTTAACTTGAGCACTGGCGATCGGCAATTCATAGTTGCCACCATGAATGGTTGTGCCACGAATCACCAAGGGTGCACGGTTGCCGTTATCGCGGCCATCGAGCTTGGCTCCTAGTTGGCGTAATGGTTCAACAATGCGTTTCTGAGGGCGTGAACGCAACGACGCATCGCCAGTTAGCACGCTCAAAAATGGCTGACCAGCCAATAAACCTGCCAACAAACGGAGCGTTGTACCCGAATTACCACAATCTAAAACGTCGCTTGGCTCACGCAGGCCACGCAAACCCCGCCCGAACACCCGTACCTTATCGTCGCTGTGTTCAATTTCAACGCCCATTTGGCGCAAACAAGCGATTGACGAAAGACAATCAGCGCCTGGCAAGAACCCCGTAATTTCGGCGTTGCCCTCGGCTAAAGCATTAAATAACACCGAGCGATGCGAGATCGATTTATCACCTGGGACGCTAATTGCCCCGCGCAGGCGCTTGGCATGACTAACTGTCTGTTTCATCGGGCGTTGACTCCTGTAGCGCAGCGGGGGGCAGCCCCATATGCTGTTCAAAGCGGGCGAGGGCGGCAACCAATTGTTCTTGGCGCACAGCGCTGGTTAGATCGCCACGGGTGCGTTCGAGTACAGCTCGCAGCGCGTCGGTTGTGCGGCGCAAGCCACTGGTGACGGCATCGGGGAAATCGACCGTCACCAAAAAGCTATAGATCTCATCCATCTGGTCGAGCAAGCGTTCGCCGCTATCGACCTTGCCATGGCGCAAGCCATCGAGAATATAGCGCCGCAATTCGCTGGCGGCCTCGGCCAAACCATTGAGATAGGCTGCGGCTTCAACGCCCAAGGCATGATGGGTTGGCAGAGTTTCGCCGCGCACCAAGGCCAAGGTTAATGCCGCTTCGGCATATTCTTTAAAGGCATCTTGGGTATAGCCTGCATAGAGCAAGGCCGGATAATCCTGAAGGCGTTCGCGTAGGCTTTGAGCTGCTGCTGCCGTTGCTTGCAAAAGTGGTTCGGCCAAAGCCCATTCGTGGCGATGCACCGCCCGAATCGTGTTGGCACATTGGCGAATCAGTTCGCGAGCCGATTTGAGCGCGATTTCGCGGGTGGCATGAATCGCCTCTAACTCGCTAATGAGGCTGGTGGTTTCAATACTCACAGCGTTGTCCTTGTTAGACTCTCTGGGTGTAAAACTGCCCATAGCATACTTGGCATGACGCGATAAGTCAAAGCCGAACATGGCACTTTGATTGTTATCCCTCGCCCCCTCGCCCCCTCATCCCGCAAGCGGGAGAGGGGGAAGCACCCAACGAAAAGCCCCTCGCCCGTTTTGTGGGCGAGGGGTTGGGGTGAGGGCATAAACAAGCAAAGGCTTGAACCTGATTAGACGTTGTGTTTACTTCCCAAAAGCTGCTTGCCAAGTAACTGGCCCAACAATTCCATCGCGGGTCAGGTCATAAGTTGCTTGCAGATTGAGCACTGCTTGTTCGGTGCCTGCGCCAAATGCCCCATCAACCGTTACACCAAGCAGGGTCTGAATTGCCCGAACCGCATCGCCGCTGCTACCATTTTGCACGGTTTTGATCAGTTTGGCATAGGTTTGCGGGCCAATAATTCCATCAGCGGTTAAGCCATTGGCACTTTGGAAGCTGCGCACTGCTTGTTCGGTGCCTGCGCCAAATGCGCCGTCAGCAGTCAGCGAATAGCCATGCGAACGCAATAAATACTGAGCAGCCTTAACATCGTTGCCCGAACTGCCGTTGCGCAAGCTTGGCCATGCTGGCAAACTAGGCGTTGTGCCACCAGAGATCGTGCCAATTGTGACGTTATCGTAGTAGAACGTTAGGATTGAACGCCAGCTTGAGCCATTATCGGCCAGATATTTCGAGCCCCATTGGCTCATATACAAGCCAACCGTCCAACCATGATTTTGGCTGCACTGGCCCGACGTGCGGCTGCCATTGTAGGAGCCAGCACAATATTGGCTTTGGAAAATCGCATTATTTTTGATCAAGCGATAGTTCCAGGTATCATCAACTGCGGCGTTGGTGCTAGCATATGAGACATTGGGATTGTACACTTGGTCGGCAGTCGTATCCTTGGTATCATAGCCTTTGCCCGGATATTTGGGGTACATCGTGCGATACCAGGCATAGGTTTTCGAAGCCATCGCGCCCGAACGCAACGATTCAGTGCGCCAGCCCGCCACCCATTCATTGGGCAGTACGTGCTTAACATAGGTTTTGAAATTAACTGTATCAATTCGGCCAAGGCTGACGCGATAGACCCGAATCGTGCTTGGCGGCGTGGTATTTGTGCCAGCCATTATTTGATTCAATTCAGCGTCATTCAGGTTAGCTTCTTGGGGCGCGTTGGTGGTTAACCGATGGGCCTGAACCTCAATAATTTCAGGTTGTTGATCAACAGCTTTGGCGGCAAGCGAAAGGGGCGCATCAACCAACAGCGTATCATTAGGAATTAACTGGGCATTACGTAAGCGCCAAGCACGATGGCCCTGTGACTCAACCGCCACCTCAATCACTTGGCTATCGTTGGTTGATACTGTAAAATGCGCGATGCCTGCTTCGTTGGTAGTCGTTGTTAGGCCTAAGCTCGCTACCGAAACGCTGGCATTACTCAAGGGCTTGCCATCAATATTGGTGACCGTTACCGTTAAATTAGCTCGTTGCTGATTGCGAGTTTGCGCCGAAACAGGTGCTTGAATCAGCAAACCTAAGGCCAAACTGAGCAAACCCAACCAACGCCATGTTAACCTGCGCAGCATCCATGCTCCTTCCACTGAAGAAAATAGCCCGCGTGATTGCTTCACGCTGCCAGCAAGTATAAGGCGATCGTCTTAAAATTTTCTTAATGAATGCAGGTAATTCTAAAAAATTACTTAAAATAATTGTACCTAAATCAAAGAGAAGTTATTGATTAACCGAAGGGAGTATAAACTATGGGTGCATTTAACACATTACATTTGCAAGCACCATGTTTGAGTTGTGGGGTCGAAATTCCGCTAGTGTTGCAATTTAAATATGCCGAAAATTGGCAACACGAGTATAAACTCAATGACCAATTGCGTTGGAATCATCGTTATCGTCGTGCTAACGATGGCAAACCTGGTATGACGCATGTCGTTGTGTCTGCAATTGCCGAAACTTGCCCATTGTGTCAGTATGACGGCGATGATTATCTGATTCACGTGTATAACGATGTGCTGACCAGCGTTGAGCTTGATGATCAGCGCTATAATTTTCAGAACTCCGAGGGCTATTTTTTTGTTTTGGTTGAATAAGGTGTGATGTAATTCACCTTTTCCTTAATCGTAGCCAACCGCTATAATGAACCACGCTGTGTTTAGCGGAAAAGGATGGATTATGCAAACCAAACGTTCGTTGATCGCTATCGGGTTGGCGCTCGCTATCGCCTTGTTGAGTGTGTTTGCGGCTAGTAGCCTCACACCATCCAGCGCGGCATCGTCGTCCGATGGGCTATGGCAAGACGTTGCTGAACAACGGATTCAGCAAAAAGGCCAACGTGATATCGTGCCGTTGGTCTACCGCACGGTCAGCCTCGACCTCGCAGGTTTGAGCCAGCGTTTAGATCAAGCACCCTTGGAAAGTGCTGTGCAGGTACAGCAATCAGCATTTTTGTTGAGCTTACCGCTGCCAAGCGGCCAATTTCGCCAATTTCGGGTGGTCGAATCGCCAATTATGGAGCCTGCGCTGGCGGCAAAGTTCCCTGAATTGCGCACCTACTTGGCACAAGGCTACGACGACCCCGAAATGGTTGCACGGCTTGATCTTACGCCAAGCGGCTTTCATGGTTTGATCTTGGCTCCGGAAGGGCGCTATTTTATCGACCCCTACAGCCGCAACGATACTGGCAATTATATTGTCTATGATAGCCGTAATTTTGTGGCCGACCCCAGCAAACTCGCCAGCAAAGGCAAGACCGATTATGTTGGCGAAACTCCCATCACCAACCCATTCCCTGAGCGCTATAGCATTGGCGAAACCTTGCGCACCTATCGCCTCGCCATGGCTGCTACAGGCGAATACACCAGTTTTCATGGTGGCACGGTCAATGGAGCAATGGCAGCAATCGTAACTAGCGTCAATCGCGTTAATACCGTTTACGAACGCGATATCTCGGTACGTATGGTGTTGGTTGCCAACAATAACTTAATTGTGTATACCAATGGCGGCACTGACCCCTACACCAACGACGATGGCTTTGAGATGCTGGGCGAGAATCAAACTAACCTCACCAGCGTGATTGGTAACGCCAATTATGATATTGGTCACGTATTCAGCACTGGTGGTGGCGGGGTTGCCGCACTTGGCTCAGTCTGTGTCTCAGGCTCAAAAGCTGAAGGTGTGACGGGTTCACCAGCTCCGGTTGGCGATCCTTTTGACATTGATTATGTCGCCCACGAAGTTGGTCACCAATTCGCAGGTAACCACACCTTCAACGGTACAACTAACGCCTGTGGCGGTGGCAATCGTGAAGGCCCAGCCGCCTACGAACCAGGCAGCGGCTCAACCATTATGGCCTATGCTGGGATTTGTGGCTCGGAAAATCTGCAACCCAACAGTGATCCATATTTCCATGTGAAAAGCTTGGAAGAAATGAGCGCCTTTATTACAACTGGTGCTGGCGCAAGCTGTGGTACCACGGCGGCCACTGGCAACACGCCACCAACCGCTAACGCTGGCGCAGATTTCACGATTCCTGCCAATACGCCGTTTGAATTAACTGGCAGCGGCAACGATGTGAACGGCGATAGCCTGACTTACAATTGGGAGCAATACGATTTAGGTTCAGCATCGCCACCGAATACTGATAACGGCAATCGCCCAATTTTCCGTAGTTTCGATTCAACCACTTCGACCAGCCGTAGCTTCCCACGCTTGACCAATATTTTGAACAACTCGACGACGATTGGTGAATCGATGGCAACGACCAATCGCACCATGAATTTCCGCCTAACCGTCCGTGATAATCGGGCTGGTGGCGGTGGTTATGGCTTGGATACAGCACGAGTTACAACCGTCAATACTGCTGGCCCCTTCCAAGTAACCGCGCCAAACACCGCCGTAACCTGGGCTGGCTTCAGCAGCCAAAGCGTTACTTGGAATGTTGCCAACACGACTGCTGCACCAGTCAATTGTAGCAATGTCAATATTTTGTTCTCAAGCAATGGTGGTACGAGCTTTAGCCCAGTGCTGAGCAACACGCCTAATGATGGCAGCGAGAGCATCACCGTACCAAACGTTGCTACCACAACTGGTCGGATCAAAGTGCAATGTGCTGGCAATGTTTTCTTTGATATTGGCAACGCCAACTTCACGGTAACCGCCAGCAATGCCACGGTCACGCCAACCAGCGATGCCACGGCAACCCCAACCATTACGCCAACGGCAACCGCAACGGTTACCCCAAGCGTAACAGCTACCCCAAGTACATCAATGGTCTACTTGCCAGTAGCCATGAAACAACCCTAAAAATCCGAACACGGCCTACTTAAAATTTCAGGTAGGCCGTGTCCTCCACACAGGATTATAGAGCGTTGAGCTAGCTAAACCACCATTTAGGCGTGATTAACCACCGAGACATCAAGCAATTTTTCAGAAACTTTGTCAATCAGTTGATCAATAAAAAAGGGCTTAGCAATCAATTCAGTTGCCCCAGCCTCACGGGCTTCACGTTGCAATTTTACGCTATCATACGCAGTGATCATCAGCATGGGTTGGGTTGCGCCTTGGGAACGCAGCGCTCGAATCAGATCCAAACCAGACATTTCACGCATATGATGATCAGTCAAAAGAATATCACACGGCTCGTGCAGCCATATATTCAAAGCTTCTTCGCCATGATAGGCCCGAACTACTTCAACATCAGGGATACTTCGCAGACCAATCATTAGGGTCATTGCAATCGCTGTATCATCTTCGGCAATTAAAATGCGTTTGGTCACGGTCGGCCTCCTACTGTTCTGCTAGCGTCCCCACACACACTGATACAAGTACTTTGGTATCATATGAGTACTATTGTATAGTGCGGCAGGTACTGGCACAACACCCATATAGGTGAATAAATTGTGATCCTATGTCTAGTTAATGCCGTGGTAGCTCACCCCCGCGAGTGATCTGCCACGGCTACGGGTTGTGCCAAAACTAAGTAAAGCAAGATTTGGGCCAGCTAGCGTCGCCAGCGCGGATGCAAGATTTGTTGCAAAATCGAGCGCCAACCACGGCTGATCGAGCGCGGCCAAAGCGTGCGACTGACCATAGCTCGATCATTTTCAATTTCCTCAGGGTCAAGCCGCACTTGGCTGCCATATTGCTCAGCACTATAGGCATCGGCCAAGCGCCGCAGAGTTCGGCGCTGGCCAGGCATTTCTTTGGCCAAATCGCAGGCAAACTCTTGGGGTGTGCGTTCGGGTCGCTGCTCTAAACCAGCCCAACGCGCCAATAAGCCAATAAACCCATAGGCCCGTGCCGCAGGTCGCAAACCACGAAATTCACGTTGCAACAGCAACCATAGCAACAAAATAATTAAGCCAATCACTCCACAAATAATGGCCAGCCAACGCCAGAATGGGCTGCTTTCGACAACCTGCGCCGCTACATCTTCAGCTGGCAACGCTTGAGGTTCGACCGTTGGAATTGGCGTGGTTTGGAAGTTTTCGCGCAAATCTTGCAGGGCATCAAAATTGGTAGTTGGTTGATCAACAATCCCCGCATTTGGCCCAATATCATCAGGGTTTTCGCTGTTATCTATGGCTTGGGGTGGGCCATCAGGCCGAATTGGCACAGTTACATAGCCCGCTGGGGTTGGCTCGAAGCGAATCCAGCCATAGCCCATAAAATAGACTTCGGGCCAGCTATGGGCAATCGTATCACGCACGACATAGACTTGGCGATCAGCATCATAATCGCCGGTGGCATAGCCCTGAACCCAACGCGCTGGAATCCCTTGCGCCCGCAACATCAGCACCATCGAGCCAGCAAAATAATCGCAGTAGCCCCGCCGTAGATTGAACAAGAAATTCTCGATCGGGTCGGCATCAGCAGGCGGCGCAGGAATTTGATCATCATAGGGAAATTCGCGCAAATAACGTTCGATTGCCACCGCTTTATCATAGGCGGTTTCAGCTCCTGCCGCAGTCGTTAATTGGCGCGATAAACCAGCAATATTGCGCATCGATTGCGTATCGGGCAACTGAACATAGCGCTGCAACCAAGCCGGATAATCGGTCGCTGCTCCACGCAAACTTTGCTTATCAATATTGCTGATCAACGAAACTACGCTGTATTCAAAGCCTTCGTTGGCTGGGCCTTGATTGAAATAGATCGCACTATCGGCAAAGTTGGGCAAGGTATTTTCGGTATCCGAAACGATAAATGAGTGTTGCACCAAGACTGGCACGCTCCAAGTCAGCGGCGAGGTTGCGGCAGGCAATTGCTGATCGCCACGGGTTTGCATCAATTTAATCGTTTGGGTGAATGGCACACGACCAGTTGTATCAAGCTGGGTCAGCGTATCTTCGGGATTAATTGGGGTCAAGGCTTCGCGGCGGGTTGGAGTTTGGCGCACTTGCCAAGCCAACTCGCCAGTGGTGTTTTGCCAACCTTTGCCTGTGTATAAATCCCAAGCATTCGAGCGCCAATACTCGGCTGATGGTGCTTTGACTTCAAGCACGACTTCGTTGGTGGCTGAGCGTGCCCCGCCAAGGTTGACCGTATTATTGGAAAAACTAGCCCCACTACCATTGGGCACGACCACATTCCCCACACCTTGCGGCCCACGATCGGCGCGTTCAGCCCCATTATCAGGCAGAAAGAAATCGATCGGGCGGCTCAGATTTTCGCCAAAAATCCGCAATTGGGCATTGGTAATATTGGCAGGCATCAAGGCCGCCATAAACACCAAACTAAAACAGGCTAAAACTCCCGCCCACAAATAGCGCAGCGAAAGCCATTCTTGTTGCTCAAGCAAGCCAGCATCCCAGCCATTTTGGCGTTGGGCATAGGTCTGCGTGACCAAAAAGAGCAGGGCAACCAGTAAAAACAGCCAGAACGAGGCAATTGGTTTGGGAATCGCATAGGTCAAATTGGCCATCAACAGGCTACCATTCAGCAGCACCAAACGCCAATTCCAGTTCCAACGAAACAGCAGCCAAATCGTGCTATAGGCAAAAATCCAAGCCAGTAGTAGGCCTGCCAACGAAAAGAGATAATAATCTTCAATTTGCTCGCCAGTTTTAACCGCGCGAATTGCTGCAATCCCCCGAATCAGCATATCCGTCCAGCGATCAACTTGGCTATCGAGCCGTTCATCAAGCGGTAAAAAGCGAATTGACCATGCCAAGCCCATGAAAAAACTAAGTACATGGGCCAAAAACGAGGGCAAGGCTTGCCACCGCGCAAACAAGGCTGCCACAATCAAGCCGCCGAGTGCCACAATCCGCATGCGTTCAAAACCTTCGACCCATTCCGATTCGACCACATTGGTCACAACCAACAAGGCCATCAGGCTGGCAAGCGTCCAGGTTAATAACCCATAGCCTGGTTGAACAAAAGCGCGAATTCGTTGCAGCATAGGGGATTCCTCAATCTAGCAGGCAGGCTACTTCTATTTTAAAATGGCTCTCGGCGCTGCTGGGTTAGCAGTTGATGAGCATTGGTTTAGGCGAGCAACCGCCGAAATAAGCGTTCAGCATTGGCCGTGGTGATCGTCGCAACTTCAGCAAGGCTCAAATCACGCAACCGCGCAATTGCTTCGGCCACATACGCCACATAGCTTGGCTCATTGCGTTTGCCACGATATGGGTGAGGTGTTAGATACGGGGCATCAGTTTCAATTAATATGCGATCAAGCGGCACACGCTGAACCACATCCTGCAACTCAACAGCTTTTTTGAAGGTCACAGGACCAGAGAATGAAAGATAAAACCCAACATCCAAACAAGCTTCGGCGTAAGTCCAATCACCACTAAATGAGTGCATCACCCCAGCTTGGCCGCGTGCCGCCGAATCCAAAATCCGTACTGTATCGGTAACAGCATCGCGGCTATGGATGACGACCGGAAAATCCAGTTCGCGGGCCATCGCTAGTTGTTGGCGAAACAACTGCTCTTGAATATCGTGGGGCGCACGATCATGGTAATAATCAAGCCCAATTTCGCCCAAGGCCACCACTCGCGGCTCAGCCAATAACTGGCGAATTTGGGCTAATTCAGCCTCGCCAGTATTCAAGGCATAATGCGGCTGAATGCCCACGCTAGCCCAGACCATGGGCTGGCATTGAGCTAAGGCAACACTGGCGCGTGACGAGGGCAAATCGTAGCCAATGTTGATCATGCGAGTTACGTCAGCGGCTTGGGCACGCTCAAACACTGCCGCTCGATCATCATCAAACTGATCGCTATGAACATGAGTGTGGGTATCAATTAACATGGATTTCCCTACGGTGCTATGGGTCATGGTTTATCAAATTATTAATCGATTGGGTGCCCTCACCCCCGACCCCTCTCCCACGACGGCGGGAGAGGGGAGCGTTCCCCCTCGCCACGCTCGGCGGGCGAGGGGGCTAGGAGGTGAGGGCATACCAAACACGATTATACCCAAACATCGCACACAATAGCAAA
The DNA here is from genome assembly GCF_003512625.1 of Herpetosiphon sp. NCBI lineage: Bacteria > Bacillati > Chloroflexota > Chloroflexia > Herpetosiphonales > Herpetosiphonaceae > Herpetosiphon > Herpetosiphon sp. The sequence goes on from NZ_DOPT01000081.1 coordinate 21,044, forward strand.
ATTCTGTTACCATAGAGCCACGATTAAGTTATGGAGGATGATTCCTATGGCAGTACGTTCGGCTGAAGCAACATGGACTGGCTCTTTACGCGAAGGCGCAGGCTCGGTCAAAACTGGCAGTGGCGCAGTGGAAGGTAGCTACTCATTTCCTTCACGCTTTGAAGATGGCACTGGCACCAACCCCGAAGAATTGATTGCAGCCGCCCACGCTGGTTGTTTTTCGATGGCATTGACTGCCGATCTCGGTCGCGGTGGCTTCGAGCCAAAGAGCGTTCACACGGTTGCCAAGGTTCATATCGAACGTGGCGATGCTGGCTTTAGCATCACCAAAATCGAATTGCACACCGAAGCCGATGTGCCAAACATCGATGCTGCGGCGTTTGCCGAATTTGCTGAAAAGGCCAAAGTAAATTGCCCAATCTCAAAAGCCTTGGCAGCAGTTCCAACCATTGAATTACACGCAACCTTGAAATAAGCTTGGCCTTGCTGCTTAGCTCAACGCGCCCGCTACTCAATTACTGAATAGCGGGCGTTGATGATTAAGCCTTAGAGAGACGTTTATGCACTGGAGTGGCTGGATTATTCTGCTTGTGGTTACGTTAATCGGCGGCTGGTGGTTTTATCAACAATATCGGCATTTGAGAATTGAAGAGCAGACCCGCTATGCAGCACTTGAGCCTGACCCTGATCGGGTGATGCGTGAAAATTTGGATTATACGGTTGGCGACACCCATATTTTATTTATTTTCGCCCAACAAAATCAGGCAATTAAGCTGATTCAAGCCCAAAAATACGCTGAGGCCGAGGCAATTTACCAGCGCATTATGCACTATTATCAAAAATTCGACCCAGCCAATCAGGCCAATTTCTTAGTGGCCTTGCAACATTACGCAGTTATGTTGCTCGAACAAGGTGAAATCAGCAAAGCCGAACAGCACCTCAGAGATATTTTAGCCAAACAAACTGCTTTACTTGGTGCTGATCACGATAATACCCTGAGTACCATCCAAAGCTTAGCGCAATGTATGACTGCCAGCGAACGCTATGCCGAGGCCGAAACCTATTATCGCCAAATTATTCATAGCTTCGATGATTTAACCTCAGCTGATGATCTTAAAGGAGAGGTTTTATTTTTTAGCTTAATAGATTTTGCCAATTTTCTCATCGAGCGAAAATCATCTGAAGCATTGTTACAGTATCAACGTTTGCAGGAGCTACAAAAAATCTATTTTGCTGATCAAACAAAGTTTGAATATTATTTAAAAGAGCGTTTAGCATTTACCCAATATGCAGTTATGGATAATCCTGAACTGGCAATCGAACAATATCGTAATTTATTAGACGAAATTATCAGTAAATATGGCAAGAATAACAAGTATTATTTAAGGGTTGGCCATTTCTTCGCTGTAGTGCTTGATGAGACAGAGCAACATGCCGAAGCCTGTCAACTATTAGAGCAAATGTATCCTCATTTAACCGAACATTATCCTACCGATGATCCTTTTGTCTATCATGTGGCTTTTAACTACATTACCAGTTTGAGCCACAATCAGCAGCCCGAACCAGCCTTGGCAATTACCGATCAGTTGCTTGAGCAGCTTGAAGCACAAGAATCAACCAGTCCATGGCTTGAGCATTTTCAAGCACTGCGGCAACAACTGCTTGATCAAAAAGCCGCAGCAGCAGCTTGATTTAGTCCTTGCCAAAACCTGCCCCTTGTGAAATTTGGTGCAACATTGCAGCATTGTTAAAACCTCGCTATAATCATGACGCAGTATGTCATAAACTAATGATATACTTCAAATCAAGCAAACAAAAACCTCTCAAATTCATCTGCGTCAATTGCAAAGGAGCACCTTCGATGGCAGACCTCAGCACGATAACCGTTAGTGATTACATTGCGACCGCCCTGCCGGAACAATTGGCAAGCCAAAGTGGTGGCTTGGAAGATGCGACCTATGCAATTCAGTATTTGGTTGATGGGACGGCCTACGCGGTGAGCTATAGCGCTGGCCGCGGCGAAGTAGTCAATGGCACGGTGGAAAATCCATTATTGACCGTGACCCTCGACGAGCCAACCTGGCGTGGGGTAATTACCGAAGAAACTGCCTCGGCAGATGCCTTGGTTAGCCCAGCCAAAATGAGCGCCAGCCGCATGGAAAAATTGCAAAATCTCAAGGGCAAATTCAACCTTGAATTGACCAAAGCCGATGGCAGCGTGGCCTATTCAACTACCACCTTCAACGGCGTTGATACCCCTGAAGTCACCCTCATGATGAAGGCCGAAGATTACGCCAAAATCCTCAAGGGCGAACTCAATAGCCAAATGGCCTTTATGACTGGCAAACTCAAATTCAAAGGCGACATGAATTTCCTCATGAAGCTCGGCACACTCATGTAATTAGCTCAAAAGTCAAAAGGCAGAAGGCAAAAATTCTACCTTTTGACTTTTGACTTTTGATTTGCACTCTGAGGGAGCAACGATGATTTCCTTCTCTCCATCTGAAGAACAAGCCCTGATTGTTGATACGCTTAAACGTTTTGCCAAGGATCGTCTGCGCTCGATTTTTCGCGAGGCCGACGAAAATGGCGAATTGCCCGCCGATATTCTGAGCAAAGGCTGGGAATTAGGCTTGGTCGGTTCGTCGATTCCTGAGCAATACGGCGGTTTTGGTGAATTTTCGGCGGTAACTGGTGCGTTGGCACTCGAAGAGTTGGCTTGGGGCGATTTGGCTAGTGCTTTGGCCTTGAGCGCTCCTGCTAGCTTTGCATTCGCAATTTTGGCGGCTGGCACTGAAGCCCAACGCGAAGCGCTGTTGCCTCAATTTAGCGAAGAAAGCTTCGTCAACGCCACCTCAGCCTTGATCGAACCCCGCCTACAATTCAACCCACGCAAATTGCAAACCACGGCCACCCGCGATGGCGATGGCTATGTGTTAAACGGGGTCAAAAGCTATGTGCCACTGGCCAACAGCGCCGAACATTTCTTGATTTATGCTGCTGAAGATGGCCAAACCCAAGCTTTTATTGTGCCCACGAAAACCACTGGCCTAACTGTTGGTGAGCGTGAAAAATTGATGGGTGTACGGGCGCTTGAAGTCGCTCGCATCACCCTCGACAACGTGAAAGTTGCCGCCGATGCCAAACTTGGCGGCGAAGCTGGCATCGATTTCGGACGTTTATATGCGCGTTCACAGGTTGGCTTGGCTGCTTTGGCGGTTGGAGTTGCCCGTGGAGCCTACGAATATGCCCTTGATTATGCCCGTAATCGCCAAACGTTTGGCGAAGCGATCGGTCAACGCCAATCAATTGCCTTTATGTTGGCCGAAATGCTGGTCGAAATTGATGGCGCACGCTTGATGGTTTGGGAAGCGGCTTGGAAGCTCGATAATAACCAAGAAGTCACTCGCGATGCGCTGATGGCCAAACACAACGCCGACAAAACGGTCTTGATGGTTTGCGACCGCGCCTTGCAAATTCTTGGCGGTCACGGCTATATTCGTGAGTTTCCAGTCGAATTATGGCTGCGCAACGCTCGTGGCTTCAGCACCTTCGACGGCTTGGCAATGGTCTAAGTAAAGGCAAAAGGCAAAAGGCAA
>NZ_DOPT01000081.1:24735-24901 GCF_003512625.1 Herpetosiphon sp.
AGGCAAAAGGCAAAAGGCAAAAAAATCAGAAACGAAACGTTATAAAGGTAGAAAGTAATATAGCTCATAAATACCTATTAGATTATTTCTAGCTTAAATTTCTATAGTATTCTAATTTTTGCTTTCTAACATTTAACTTGATATTTTGACTTTTGACTTTTGATTT
>NZ_DOPT01000081.1:24963-95601 GCF_003512625.1 Herpetosiphon sp.
CTTTTGACTTTTGATTTCTGCCTTAATACATGGGGGTTCTCATGGCGATTGATTTTAAATTATCCGAAAGCATTGATACCCAACGCCAAATGGCGCAGATGGTTGCCGAACAAATGATGCGGCCTGTTTCACGCCATTTCGATGAGCACGAACACGATATTCCATGGGATTATATCAATGCGATGTGGCCAATTATGCGCCAAAATCCAATGTTTGGTGCTGTTGATAAACCGGAAACTGCAACCGACCCCAGCAAACCCAAAAAGCCCAAAACAGGCAATGTGCGCATGGTGCATTTGATCGAGGCGCTTTCGTGGGGCGATGCAGGTATGTATCTGACCACTCCAGGCGGCGCGTTGGGTGGAGCTGCCGTCGCCGCTGCTGGCACCAACGACCAAAAAAATCGCTTCTTGGCACGCTTCGGCGAGAGCGAAACTCCGGTTTGGGGTTCGATGGCGATGACCGAGCCACAAGCTGGCTCGGATACCTCGGCAATTCGCACCACCGCCGTGCGCGATGGTGATTCGTGGATCTTAAACGGCGAAAAGATTTATTGTACTGGCGGTCGTTTGTCGCTCGAAGAATCACAAGGTTTGGTGGTGGTTTGGGCGACGGTCGATCCCAAATTGGGTCGCGCTGGAATGAAGGCTTTTGTGGTCGAAGCTGGCACACCAGGCATGCAAGTAACCAAGCTTGAGCACAAGATGGGGATTCGCGCCAGCGATACCGCCGCAGTTGTATTCACCGATTGCCGCATTCCATTTGATAACGTGCTCGGCAACCCCGAAATTCCGAAGGCCGAGGCAACAGCTGCCAGCGCTGACGCGCCCAAGGGCTTCAAAGGTGCGATGAAAACCTTCGATGCCACCCGCCCAGCCGTGGCTGCTTCAGCCTTGGGGATCGCCCGCGCCGCCTTGGAATTGTTGCGCGAACAACTTAGCCTTGCTGGCATCCCAATCCGCGACGATGTGCCAGTTAATGAGATGAGCGCGATCGAACGTGATGTGTTGGAATTAGAAGCCCAGCACAAAGCAGCGTGGTTGCTCACCCTCAAAGCCGCTTGGATGATGGATTCGGGTGAAGCCAACACCGTCGAAGCCTCAGCCTGCAAAGTCAAAGCTGGCGAAGCTGCAACCGTCATCACCCAAAAAGCGGTTGAACTCTTGGGGCCATTAGGCTACACGCGCGAACTGCTAGCTGAAAAGTGGATGCGCGATGCCAAGATCAACGACATTTTTGAAGGCACTGGCCAAATCAACCGCTTGATCATTGCCCGCCGGATTTTGGGCTTCTCGTCACGCGAATTGAAATAGGCTTTACTATTGAGCACGTGCTGGTTTGCCAGTACGTGCTTTTTGATTTTTAGCCAAGAGGTCGTCCATGCAAGCCCCTGCGAGCGTTATCAACCATGCCAAACTTCAAGCCACCTTTGGTCAAGCCAGCTTCGAACAACTCGTCCAAGCCACCTATCAGGGCGATCCATTAGCCGATGCAGTGATTGCTGAATTTGCTCAATGTGGGCGAACTGCCCGCCAAGTGCTACAAACCGGCTTGGTTGAAGGGCTGGCTCAGATTGAGGGCGATTTTCCGGCAATTCGCGCCTTTGTTGCTGCCGCCGAAAGCTTGCCCGCTTGGGTTGAAGTTTCACGGCTTGAACGCGGAGCACAAGCCTATTGCTCAATCGGCGTGCTTTGGCTAACCTTGGCGCTCGGCCCAGGTTCGTTGGTGCATACCTACAGCGCTCCGACCATCGCCGATCTGTTGGTGCAAACAGGCGATCTTGAGCATATGGCGACCAAACGGATCATCGAAACGGGCACGTGGGGCATGGCGATCGCCATTCCACAGCAACTGCAACGCGGCGGCTTGGGCTACGTGCATAGTTTGCAAGTACGCTTGTTGCATGCCCAAATCCGCAGCGCCATGCTCAAACGCGGCTGGGATCAAACCAAAACGGGCTTGCCGATTAATCAGCTTGAAATGGTACGAACGTGGCTCGATTTTACCTATGTGCCATTTACCGCGCTGGCACGTTTTGGTATCGATTTCACTGCCGCTGAATTAAGCGATTTGTATCATCTGTGGCGCTATATTGGCTATTTACTAGGAATTGACCCCAGCATTTACCAGCATGTCGTCGATCAAGCCTCGGCAGCAGGTTTGTTGGCATGGGTTGATGGTAGTATGCAGCCGCCCAATGCTAACTCACGCCGTTTGACCGCCGCTATGATCCAAGCAGTGAGTGAATTGGTGCAACCGTTGATCAAGCGTTCGTTTAAATTTTCGTTTGCCTTGGTAACCGCGCTGACTCACCATTTTCATGGTCGCCAACTTTCGCAACAACTGGGCATCAAACGTTCATGGATTAGCCTGCTGGTTCCATTGGTTGTTTTGGCAAATCGTTGGCAACGCCGTAAATTGCGCCGCAATCCCAACGCTTGGCAAACCCAAATTCAGGCTACCGCTGCCGATTTTCGCGAACGAGTGGTCAATGCCAACCCAACTGCCTATCAACCCAAAAAAGATGGCTAAAATCAAATAGCTTGCATGTCACATTGCAGGCTACTCAATCGTCATAGCTCTAGAATGTTTTTTACAAACTGGAGTTAACGATGCATACGCAAAAACCGGTGGTGGTGATTGGCGGTGGGTTGGCAGGCCTGACGGCGGCAAATTATCTGGCGCGGGCAGGCAAACAGGTGATCATTTTGGAGCGGGCTAAGCACTTGGGCGGGCGTGCTCGAACTAATCGTGAGCATGGCTTTGAGATTAATTTTGGCCCGCATGCTTTATATTTGAAGGGTGCTGGAGCACGCGTGCTACGCGAATTAAACGTGTTGCCATTTGGCTCGAAGCCGATCGCACCCGACGTGCTGTTGGCTGAGCAACAGCTTTATCCAACCAAATCAATTAAAGCAGCACTCAGTACATCGTTGCTCAATCGCCGCGCCAAATGGCAATTTTTGCGTAGCTTTGCCAAACTTCCATTCACCAACCCAACGCATTATGCCGATCGCAGCTTTGCCCAATGGATCGCGCAGCAAGCCGATGAGCCACGCGCTCGCCAATTGTTGGCGATGTTTGGGCGTTTGACCACCTATGGCGCTGCTAACGACCTGCAAAGTGCTGCTGCCACCCTCGAAAATATCAAAACTGGCTTGGCTGGAGTGTTATATGTTGATCATGGTTGGCAAGTGATCGTTGAATCGTTGATCAACAAAGCGCGGCAAACAGGCGTTGAACTACGCACCAGCCAACGGGTTCAAGCAATCCAGCCAAGCCATGCAGGGGTGACAATTCAACTAGCTGATGGGACGAATATTCAAGCCGAAGCAGTGGTTTTGGCGGTTACGCCGCAGGCAGCCAACGAATTAATCGGCACAAGCCAGCACTTTCAGCGCCACTATCAACGGTTGTTGCCGATTACCGCCGCTTGTTTGGATGTGGGCTTGCGCCAATTGCCCCAACCACAGCGACGCTTTTTGCTCGGCGTTGATCGGCCTTATTATGCGGTTGCCCACTCTAGCTATGCCAAACTTGCCACTCAAGGTCAAGCATTAATTCATGTGATGAAATATCTCGACCCGCGCCAAACCTATGATCCCAAGCAAACCCGCGCCGAATTAGAACAATTATTGGATCAATATCAGGCTGGCTGGCGTGATCAACTGGTTACCAACCAATTTTTGCCGTCGATCACCGTTAGCTATGATACACCGCAGGTGCAATTTGGCGGCTTGGCGGGGCGAACACCCGTGGTTTTGAATGATTGCCCGAACGTTTATTTGGCGGGCGATTGGGTCGGAATCGAGGGTCAATTGGCCGATGCCAGCTTTGCCAGCGGCTACACCGCAGCCAAACAGCTGCTGCAACCAGCCACTCAAAGCCAGATGCGCAGCGTAGGAGCTTTGGCATGAACCATGTTGAGCTATTCGAAAGCTATCGCGGCTACGTGTTTGGCATTGCCTATCGCATGCTTGGCAGCGTGATGGATGCCGAAGATTGTTTGCAAGAGACCTTTTTGCGCTGGCAAAGCCATGCCGAGCAAGTTGAAAACCCACGGGCTTGGCTGGCAACCGTGGCAACGCGCTGGTGCCTTGATCAGCTTAACACGGCACGCCATCAACGTGAGCAATACATCGGCGAATGGTTGCCAGAACCATTAATTATCGCCGCGCCTAGCAGTAACGTAGAACAACTCGAATCGTTATCAACCGCATTTTTGGTGCTGCTTGAACGGCTTTCGCCAGCTGAACGCGCAGTTTTCTTGCTACACAAAGTTTTTGGCTACGAATATAGCGAAATTGCCGAGATTGTGGGCAAAACTCCAGCGGCCTGTCGCCAACTTGGCCATCGGGCCGCCGACCATGTGGCCCAAGCTCGTCCACGCTTCAAGGTTGAGCCAAGCGTGCAGCAACGGCTGAGCGAACAATTTTTACAAAGTTGTGCAACTGGCGATTTAAATGGCTTGATGAGTTTGCTTACCGAGGATGTTGTATTGCGCAGCGATGGCGGCGGCGTAGTCCAAGCAGCGCGGAACCCAATTTATGGGCCGACGGCAGTTGGGCGTTTCTTGCTCGGCGTATTGCCCAAATTGCCTGCCAATAGCATATTTGAGCCACGCCTGATCAATGGTCAAGCTGGGTTTGTAGCACTGGTCGATGGGCAGGCCAGCGGCACGTTAATCTTAGATATGCTTGATCAACAGATTGCTGGGATTTATATTATGCTCAACCCGCAAAAATTACAGCATCTTAAGCCTTGAACTACTTGTCATGGATCGTTGAGTTGGCAACCCATGACATGCCTGCATCCCCTGCCCCTGCCCTGCTCCCGCACGCGAGGTGAGGGAAATCCCTCGATCATGAAGTTTGGAAAGCCCCTCGCCCGCCGCAGTGGGAGAGGGGTTGGGGGTGAGGGTATGTACTCAATCGTTAGGTACTTTGGGCACGATATTGATTGCTGCGCAGGTATTGATTGAAGGTCTCAAATTCGGCCAAATACATCTTGCGTAACAATCCAGGTGATAAAAAGCGCTCGATCAAACCCATCAGGCCGGGTTTTGGCTCAGATCGAGTGTGCAAAGTTAGCTTCGAGCGATTTTCACCATCGGGCGTAACCGTAAACGTGGTGATAATCCCCAAATCATAATCAGTTTCGACCAACACACTGCCTGGGCTTGGCTCGGTCACGTGCATACGCATGGTTTGCTTGCGACCAAAGGCTTCGGTTTCAGTGACAAAAATCGTGCCCTTGCCAATGCCGCCTTGCTCAACTGTCAGGCTTTTAAAATATTTCTTCGGCACAATATGTGGATGCCCATCGCGATAATCAGCAATAATTTGATACACCAGTTCGGCGGGGGCTTCGATCTCCCCGGTAATTTCAAAAATAATTGGTTTCATAGCACTTAGCTCCTCACTAAAATACTTAAGCATTAAAGGCTACTATCGATCAAAAATCAAACAGACCTAACCTAGACGAAACAGGAACTCGATCTGTGACATGCCAATTAATGCGCTATTCTAGGCCGAATTATGGTACGATACTAGCTACCATAGTCGGATATTAATTGTGTGCAGCCGCACGAAGGAGTTGCGATGCAAATTATCCAAGCGAGTTTGGATGAACTTGAGCGCCTTGTACCATTATTTGATGGCTACCGCCAATTTTATCGTCAAACAAGCGATCTTGCTGCCGCCCGCGCATTTTTACACCAAAGGCTGAGCAATAACGAATCGATCATCTTTTTGGCGCAAACTCCTGAGGCTGGTTTAGGCTTCTGCCAACTGTACCCTAGTTTTTCATCGGTTTCAATGCAGCGCTTATGGATTTTAAACGATCTGTTTGTGGCAGAACATGCCCGTGGCCAAGGTGTGGCTTCAGGCTTGCTGAATGTGGCTCGTGATTGGGCCGTTAGCACCAATAGTAAAGGACTCGTATTAGAAACCGAAGCGAGCAATACAAGCGCTCAACGGCTCTACGAGCAGCATGGCTGGCAACGAGATCTGGCCGAGTACTATTACTTTCTCAACGTCTAACCGTTATTCAATCGTTTACCAACTAGCCAAAAATCCAAAGTGGCTATGGTACAATAGCCCCATTGACTCGCAACGATGCGGGTCAATCCTCATTGTGGAGGATTTGAACTCACCATGGTAGAAAAGTCTATGCCAACGATTGATGACATTTATGCCGCAGCCCATGTTTTAGGCTCGATTATCACCCAAACGCCGCTCTTGCCAGCTGAACAACTGAGCCAAGAGCTTGGTGGCCAAATTATTTACAAAGCCGAAAATACTCAACGTGCTGGTTCGTTCAAAGTGCGTGGAGCGTATACCAAAATCAATTCGCTCTCCGATGAAGAAAAAGCCCGTGGCGTAATTACCCATTCGGCAGGCAACCATGCCCAAGGCGTGGCCCTCGCTGCTCAATTGAATGGCATTAAAGCTACCGTCGTGATGCCGGAATTTGCCCCATTGGCCAAAATTACGTCGGCCCAACGTATGGGTGCAGAGGTTATTTTGCATGGAGCTTCGTTTGATGATGCTGGGTCGTATGCCCGCGAACTGCAAGCCCAAACTGGCGCAACCTATGTCCATGCCTTCGACGATCCCTTTACAATTGCTGGCCAAGGCACGCTCGGCTTAGAAATTGCCGACCAACTGCCCGACCAAGGCGGCACGGTCGTCGTACCAATCGGCGGTGGCGGGATGATGGCAGGGATTGCCCTGGCCTTGCGTTCGCTGCGCCCCAATGTGCGATTGATTGGGGTGCAGGCAGCAGGCTGCCCATCGATGATCGCCTCGCAGCAAGCAGGCAAGCCAATTGCTGTGCCCCATGCCGCGACCATCTGTGATGGAATTGCGGTCAAACGCCCAGGCGAATTGACCTTGCCGATTATCAATCAATTAGTTGATGATATTGTAACGGTTGATGACGATGCAGCAGCGCGGGGCTTAGTGCATATTTTGCAATATAGCCGCATGGTGGTCGAGGGAGCAGGAGCAGTTGGCGTGGCCGCCTTGCTTGAAGGCGCAATTCGCTTGCGACCAAATGAGCCAACGTTGGTAGTGCTCAGCGGTGGCAATATCGATGGCAACTTCCTTGCTCGAATTATTGAGCAAGTTTTGGTCAAACAAGGTCGCTATTTACGCGTTCGGACTAGTGTTCCTGATCGTCCGGGAAATCTCGCTCCCTTAGTTAATGCGATTGCCCAGGCTGGGGCGAATGTGATCGATATTAGCCATCGGCGGGCAGTGTGGCAACTCCCGCTTGATCGGGTGGGAATAGAGATGATTCTCGAAGTGCGCGATGAAGCGCATGGCCAATCTATCATTGACATGTTGGAAACACACGGCTATCACATCGAGCGTTTTGGCCAGCGTGTGTGGCCGGTGTAATCGATGGTTGATGCGAATGCTCGCATGAACTATCTACGGTAGGGCTTATGCCAATTCGAATGATTGCAACCGATATTGACCTTACCCTGCTTGATGACCGCGGCCAATTGCCCCCGACCAATATCGAGGCGTTGGCCTTGGCTGCTCGTCAAGGGATTCGCGTGGTTTTAGCCACTGCCCGCCGTCGTGAAGCTGCCCAAGAAGTTGCCCAGCGTTTGCATATTCCAACTGCGCTGGTTTGCCATAATGGCGCGCGTATTTGGGATGAACGTGGGCGCGAAATTGCCCATCACACCATCGATTTGGAGTTGGCTCAGCGCATCGCGGCCATGGCCGATAAACGCAGTTTACCAGTGGTTTTCACGATTGATGAAACTAACTTTGTCACGGCCCAAGCCAGCAATTTAGTCGGCTCGCGTACCGTTTGTACGCCTGTATCATCACTTGAATTGATTGTGCGGCTGGCTCCCACCCGTATTTTATGCCATGGCGAGCTGGCAACCCGCGCAGTTGAAGAGATTTTGGGGCGTAATTCACAATTAAAGCAATTTCGCTATTTGCGCAGCACTGGTGAAGTTTATTCAGCAGTTATTTCGCATGCCGAGGCCACCAAAGAACGGGCCTTGGAACATCTCTGTCAGGCATGGAGTATTCAGCAAAGCGAGGTGCTAGCAATTGGCGATGCTGATGCTGATGTCGGGATGTTGCGCTGGGCTGGCGTTGGGGTTTCACTAACTGGCAGTATGCAGCAGGCCATCGAGGCCGCCGATTGGGTTGCACCTTCGGCGCGTTTCGGCGGAGTCGCCGTCGCGGTGCATCGTTATGTCTTACAACATCAAAATGTCCGTTCCTAGGGTAAGGATGTATGCAAAAGCTATTAATTGGTTCAAATAATGCCCATAAAGTCGGTGAACTGCGGGCAATTTTCAGTGGCTTGCCCTTTGAATTGCTAACCTTGGCCGATGCAGGCATCGATTATGAGGTTGAGGAAACGGGCACAACCTTTGTTGAAAATGCCCGTTTGAAGGCCGAAACCTATGCCCAAATCAGTGGCTTGCCAACCTTGGCCGACGATTCAGGGCTGGAAGTCGCAGCCCTTGATGGCAAACCTGGCATCTACACCGCCCGCTGGGCCTTGCCCGACCTAAATAACCCACATCGGGCTTACGCTCGGGTACTAGAAGAACTCAAAGGCAAGCCATTCCACGACCGAATTGCCCGTTTCGTCTGTGTAATTGCAATTGCTTGGCCCGGCCAACCAACCGAGGTGGTTGAGGGTATTCTGCCTGGGGTAATTGCCGAGGAGCCTCGCGGTGTTGGTGGTTTTGGCTATGATCCGGTGTTTTACCTTTTGGATTATGATAAGCATTTGGCAGAGCTTGACCCTGAGGAAAAAAACCGCATCAGCCATCGCGGCCAAGCCTGTGCACTTGCACGTGAGGTTTTGGAGCTTTTAGCCAAATAAGCTTTTGATCCACGAAGGGCACGAAGAGCACGAAAAATTCTGTTTCGTGTACTTTGTGCCCTTTATTTTCAATTCCGCACTTCTGCTTTAAGCACAAAACCACGAAGGATACAAAGAGCTGAATTATTGAAGAATACATTCTTCGTGCCCTTCGTATCCTTCGTGGATCAACAACAAACCGCTTTTCTAAACTGCTACTTCCTCTTCGCGCCGAAATTGGCTCATATACAAATCGTAGTATGCGCCCCGTTGCGCCAAGAGTTCGGTATGTGTGCCACGCTCGATCACTGCACCATCTTTGAGCATCAACACCAAATCGGCGTTGCGAATTGTACTCAAACGGTGGGCAATCACAAAGCTGGTTCGGCCTTGCAACAAGCTATCAAAGGCCTGCTGAATCAAGCGCTCGGTACGAGTATCAACACTCGAAGTCGCTTCATCCAAAATCAAAATACGTGGATTGGCCAGCGCAGCACGGGCAATCGAAATTAATTGACGTTGGCCTTGGCTCAAACCACCACCACGCTCGCCGAGCACCGTTTGGTAACCATCACTCAAACGCTCGATAAAATCGTGAGCCGAGGCTAATTTAGCCGCTGCAATCACTTCTTCATCGCTGGCATCGAGCCGCCCATAGCGAATATTGTTGATCACCGTATCGGAGAACAAGAACGAATCTTGTAGCACGATACCAATTTGGCGGCGCAAGCTAGCAGCTGTTACATCGCGCACATCGATTCCATCAATCTTAACTGCGCCACCAGTGACATCATAAAAACGTGGCAGCAAGTTGATGATTGTGGTTTTACCAGCTCCAGTCGGCCCCACAATCGCAATTGTTTGGCCTGGCTCAGCCGTAAAACTGACACCGCGCAACACGGGTTCGCCCTTTTTGTACTCAGCTTTAGCATCAACCAACTCAACTTTGCCCACAATCGCCGGCATTTCGCGAGCATCGGGCTTGTCGGTCACATCGGGAGCTTCATCGAGCAAATTGAAAATCCGTTCGCCGCCAGCAATCGCATTTTGCACGTTGGTCCACATCACAGCAATTTGCTGAATTGGTTGGTTGAAGCGTTGGACATATTGCAAAAAGGCAAATACCAAGCCCAAGGAAATTGCGGTCGAGCCAAATAATGGTTGATCGCGCAACACTGAAAGCCCGCCAACCACCACAACAATCGCAATCGCCACATAACCCAAGGCTTCGAGCACTGGGTTGAGCGCACTGGTAAAAGTGGCGGCCCGCACGTTGGCATCGCGATTGGCGGCGTTGGTACGCACAAATTGGGCGATGCTTTCTTCTTCGCGATTGAACGCTTGTACTTCCCGCGCTCCTGCGATGCTTTCTTGCAAGCCAGCGTTGACGCTACCCATCTGTTGACGAGTTTTGCGGAAGGCTTTGCGAGCTTGGCTTGAAAAATAGAAGGTTGCAATCGCCATAAACGGCACAACGCTCAAGCTCAGCAAAGCATACGGCACATTTTCTTGCAACATCTTGATGGCAACCCAGCCGATCAGCAAAATGCCGCCAAGCACGTTGAGCAAGGCAAAGCCCAGCATCTGCTGAATCGTATCGGTATCGCTGGTGATGCGGCTCATAATGTTGCCAGCTTCATTGCGTGAGTAAAAACCCAACGACAAGCGATGAATCTGAGCAAATAGATCTTCGCGCATTTGGCGCAGGGCATGCTGGCCCGACCAGTTCATGGCATAAAAGGCCAAGCCCTGCAAAATCGATGTGCCAATGAACAAGCCACACAACAACAGCACCAACGAGCCAAGTCCACTCAAACGATCAGCATTGCTAATCTCGCTGTTGATCGTATCAAACCAGCAGGCGCTGGGGTTGGGCAGCAAATAGCAATCGATCGATTGGCCGATCAAATCGGGAGTAAGCACCTGACCCCATGTGCCGATAACAATTAATAGAATGGCAAAGGCAAAGCCAAACCATTTTTTGCGAAAGTAAAACCCAAAGCGAGCCAGCGTCGCACCTAAGCGTTGGGGCTTCTGAGCTTCGGCTTCGAGTAAGTGGCGGGGACCGCCTAATCCACCCATCATAGCGCTAAGCCTCCTCAACGCTTGAGCTTTCAAGCGCTGCAATGTCGGCATCGCCGACCAGTTGTGAATTGTAAATTTCGGCGTAGATGGCGCTACTTTCCATTAATTCTTCATGGTTGCCACGCGCCACGACTTGGCCTTTTTCGAGCACCAAAATTTGGTCGGCATTCAAAACGGTGCTAATCCGTTGGGCAATTACCACGCTGGTGCGGCCTTGCATCAATTGATCAAGCGCCTTTTGAATCCGATATTCAGTCATCAAGTCAACGCTGCTGGTCGAATCATCCAAAATTAAGAGCCGTGGATTGAGCAACAAAGCGCGGGCAATTGCGATCCGTTGCTTTTGACCACCAGACAAGGTTGCACCACGTTCGCCAACCGAGGTATCGTAGCCTTGCGGGAAAGTCATAATAAAATCGTGAGCTGATGCAGCTTTAGCGGCTGCCTCAACTTCTTCAAATGTCGCCTCAGGCCGCCCGAAAGCGATGTTATCGCGAATTGAACCACTAAACAGATTGGTTTCTTGCAGCACAATCCCAATCTGCGAGCGCAAGCTATCAAGTTTGACATCGCGCAAATCATGACCATCGATCAAGACTGCGCCTTCGCTGACATCGTAAAAGCGTGGCAGCAAGTTGATGATCGTCGATTTGCCGCTACCA
The DNA here is from genome assembly GCF_003512625.1 of Herpetosiphon sp. NCBI lineage: Bacteria > Bacillati > Chloroflexota > Chloroflexia > Herpetosiphonales > Herpetosiphonaceae > Herpetosiphon > Herpetosiphon sp. The sequence continues at coordinate 36,558 of NZ_DOPT01000081.1, forward strand.
GTTGCGCCGAGCAAGGCGATGGTTTGGCCTGGTTTGGCCTCGAAACTCACATCACGAAGCACTGGATCGCTGCTACCAAAGTAGCGGAAGGTTACATTGCGAAATTCAACATTACCTTGAATGGCAGGCAATTCTTGGGCATCAGGTTTGTCGGTAATTTCGCTCTTGGCATCGAGAATTTCGAAAATCCGCGAGGCCGAAGCCCCAGCCTGCGCCATCAGCGAGATAATAAAGCCAAGCTGACCCAAGGGAAAAAACACATAGACCAAGTACAAGCTAAATTTTTGATATTCACCTAAATCAAGCGTGCCGCCCAAAATTTGGCGACCGCCGAAATAGAGAATTCCCGCTTGGCCAAGTTGGGCCACCAAAAAGATTACCGGAAACAAAAACGAAAAGACTTTGCTAATTCGCAGTTGTTGCGACATCAAATCGGTTGCCGCCAGATCAAAGCGTTGCGATTCATATGGCTCGCGGGTAAACGCCTTGACAACTTTGATCCCCGCTAGGTTTTCTTGCAAAATCGTGTTAAGCGCCGAAAGTTTGCGTTGCACCACCCCAAACAAAGGCTGACTGACCTTGCCAAAGATCATAAACATGACCATGGCGACGGGCAACAAGGGTACAACCACTAATGAAAGCTTCCAATTGGTGAAGAACAAAATCACCAACGCGCCAACCAAGAGCAACAACGCTTGAGCAGTTAAAATCAAACCTTGGGCAATGAAGGTTCGCACTTTTTCCACATCATCGGTAGCGCGAATCATCAATTGGCCTGTTTGATTTTGATCGTAGTAGGAGAATGAAAGGCGTTGCACCCGCGCAAAAATCTGATTGCGCAGATCAAACGCCACACCTTGCGAGGTTTTTTCAGCCATATAGGCTTGCACAAACGAGAAAATTCCACGCATAAACGCAAAAGCCACAATAATCAACGCCGCATTAATCAACAACGATTCAGCATTGGTTTGATCAAGCCGCAATTGTTCGATAGTCGTGCCCGCTTGTTGGGCAGCGGCAGCTTGCATAGGCTCAGGCACTTGCTTGAAAATAATTCGCGCAATTGAGCCGCTGGTTACCGCATCGATCATGTTTTGCACCAATTGCGGCACTGCCAATTGGGCTAAGGTTGCGAGTGCCAAGGCCACATAGGCCAGAATCGCCGATTTACGCTGAGCACCAAGGTAGGCGATCGCACGACCAAGCCCCCCCGACCCACCGCCAGCTTTCTGACCACGCTGTGCTTGGGGTTTTCCCATTTGTGCTTGCACGTTGCACATCCTTACAATTTCAATTAGTTAGCTGAACTAACTAATTGTACGCCTAGTTTCAAAAAGATCAATCATACTCTAGTACGAGAAAGTGGTATGGATGTGTTGATCCACGAAGGACACGAAGCACACGAAGGAGGGAAACGGAAACCACGAAGCACACGAAGCACACGAAGATGAGGCTATAGGCTATGAGTTACCCTCACCCCCAGCCCCTCTCCCACTGCGGCGGGCGAGGGGCGCTCTTGGGATGGGTTCCCCCTCGCCTGCTAGGCGGGAGAGGTGGTCAGGGGGTGAGGGCATGCTGGCCGTTGTTCATCTGATAAACCATTACATCTATGCCCTTCATCCCTCATCCTTCATCCTTCATCCTTTCCCCGATCCGCTATGTTCTGCGGCAGGCTTGCACTATAATAGAGTTGTGAGGTGTGTTGTGCATCACTGATAGGATTAAGCCGATGGGAATTCCACGCCATATTCCATTACCAGTTACACCGCTGCTTGGCCGCATCCAAGAAATGGCGCAACTTGAGCAGCTTTTGCCCGATCCCACAATTCGTCTTGTTACCTTGGTTGGGCCTGGTGGCGCGGGCAAGACGCGCTTAGCACTCGAAGCAGGCCGCACAGTCTGCGAGCAATTTGCCGATGGCGCGTTATTTGTCAGTTTGGCCCATGTCTATGATGTTGATCTGGTGCTACCAACCCTAGCCCAAGCCTTCAACCTCAGTCGGCTGGGCAATCAGTCGCTCTTGGCCAGCGTTGGGGCGTGGCTAGCCGACCAAGAATTATTGCTGATTTTAGATAATTTGGAGCAGGTGATCGATGTTGCCGCCTTGTTGGTGCAGCTGTTGGCCTTGGCTCCCAAATTAACCTTGTTGGTGACCAGCCGCGAAGTATTAAATGTGCAGGGCGAATATCGCTTGCCAGTGCCACCGCTCAGCCTGCCACCCAGCAGCCAACCCATGGCAATCGAGCAATTAAGTGAATTTAGCGCAACCCGCTTATTTATTGAACGAGCCAAAGCTGCTCGCCCCCACATTCCACTAAATGCCAATGATGCCCAAAGTATTGCCACAATTTGTCAGCGCCTCGATGGCTTGCCCTTGGCGATTGAGTTGGTTGCGGCCTATACCAAGGTTTTTACCCCGCAAGAATTATTAACCCGCTTCAGTTATAGCCTCGATGTGCCAGTTGGCGGCGCACGCGATTTGCCCAACCGCCAGCAAACGTTGCGCCAATGCATCGATTGGAGCTACCAACGTTTGACTCCTGAGGAACAAACGGTTTTTTGTTATCTCAGTGTACTCGTTAGTAGCTGGACGATGGCTGCCGTTGAGCAAATTTGCGCAGGTCAGGCTAATGTCGTAGCAACCGTTTTAGCCTTGGTCAATAAAAGTTTGGTAGTCGAGCAAACCACCCACGATGGCCAAACTCGCTTTACCATGTTACATACCATCGCTGAATTTGCCCGTGAGCAAGCAGTGCTACGCGAGGATTTTCAAACGATCTGCCAACGCCATGCCAGTTATTATTTGCAGATGGTCGCCCAAGCCGCGCCGCATTTGCGCGATCAGCAACAAGCGCTTTGGTTACGTCAACTTGATGCCGAGCAAGGCAATATTTATGCAGCTCTCCAATGGACGCTTGATCATGCCGTGGTTGAATCAATTGAACTCTTTCCATCAATTAATCTGTGGATCACCTATCGCCGTCGTCATGGCGATGTTTGGTGGATAGGGCGCATGCTTGAGGCTAGCAGTAACATCCGCTCAGGCGCACGGGTCGAAACGCTTTCCACGGCGGGCTGGTTTATTCTCAATCAAGGCTTATTTGCCCAAGCCGAAACAATTTTTGAGCAGGCGTTGAGCCTCGCCCGCGATTTGCAAATTCCCATGAGCATTGGCTTGGCCCTGCATGGCGTTGGCGAAATTGCCTATCATCGCGGCGATTATGCCCAAGCAATCACGCTCTACGAGGAAAGTGTGCAAATTTTCGAGCAGCTTGATGATCATAATGAATTGGCTTGGTCGCTTGATCATTTGGGGCGGGCGTGTATTCAGCAAGGTCAATGGAAACGCGCTGCGCTGTTGTTTGCTCGTGCTCATCAGCTTTTTGCGCGCTTGGGTCATTTGTGGGGCGATGCCTTTGCGCTCAATCATTGTGGCATCGTCGCCGCCGCCCAACAAGATTATGATCAAGCTCAACATTTTATCGAAGCCAGCATTGCAATCGCTGAGCAATTGCACGATCCATGGCATCGCGCCGAGGGCTTGCATCAATTAGGATTAATCGCTTTGGCCCGCCAACAGCACGATCAAGCATTAACTGCCTTATACGAAAGCTTCAGCCTACGCCGCCAACATCAACTCTTGCCGATGATCGCGAGTTCACTCGAAGCCTTGGCGCGGGTCGCCCAAGCTCAACACCATTGGTCGTGGGCGGTGCAATTGAGCAGTCGCGCTGCTAGTTTACGCTTGCAAAGTGGCGAGCCTATGCCAGCCACCGAGCAACGCATTCAACAACAGGTCTTGGATGAAGCCAAAAAATTGTTGGGCGAACCGCAATATCACCACGATTGGGAGCAAGGCCAACAGCTAGAATTGGATATGGTAACGTTACGTCAACCGACCCCGCAAACGCCAACCCCGCTGTTGACCAAACGCGAACATGAATTATTGACCTTGATTGCCCAAGGCAAAAGCAATAGCGAAATTGCCCTAGAATTGGTGCTTAGCCCATTTACCGTGAACAATCATTTGCGGGCGATTTATCGTAAATTGGGCGTTTCGACGCGGAGTGCAGCAGCCTACATTGCCCGCGAACGGGGCTTGCTCGAAAGCCTCGAACAGCGTGTTTAGGCCTGATCCGCAACTGGCTGTTCTCGGATTATAATAGGGCTTGAACCCGTTACGAGCCTATTGAGGATAGCAACGCAATGCGAGTATTACTTGTTGGAGCCGGCGGGCGTGAACATGCCCTAGCATGGAAAATCGCCCAATCGCCATTATGCGAACACCTGTGGATCGTCCCTGGTAATCCCGGCACGGCAACGCTTGGTACAAACGTCGATTTAGCCGCAGACGATGCTGCTGGCATTGTGGGTTTAGCCACCCGCGAACAGATAGATTTGGTGGTTGTCGGGCCAGAAGCGCCCTTGGTCGCAGGCTTAGGCGAGGTCTGCGAGGCTGTCGATTTGGCCATGTTTGGGCCTTCGTCTGAGGCCGCCCAACTTGAGGGCAGCAAAGCCTTCGCCAAAATGATTATGCTTGAGGCGGGCGTGCCAACCGCTGCTGCCCATACCTTCGATAACTCCGCCGCTGCAATCGCCTTTGTTGAAGCCGATCAACAGGCTTGGGTGGTTAAAGCTGATGGTTTGGCCGCTGGCAAGGGTGTGATCGTGCCCGAAGATGGCGATGTTGCCGCCACAATCAGCGCCATTCGCGAATTGGCCGCGACCAATGCTGGCACGCGCTTGGTGCTTGAAGAAAAACTAACTGGCCCCGAAGTTTCGTTATTGGCCTTATGCGATGGCGAACGGGCGATTCCGCTGATCGCCGCTCAAGACCACAAGCGCATCGGCGATAACGACACTGGCGGTAATACCGGCGGCATGGGATCATATGCGCCAGCCCCAATTTTGCCCTATGCCGAAGCGCAAGCCTTGGTTGATGTGATTTTCACGCCAGTGCTGCGCACCATGGCCGCTCGCCAAATTCCCTATCGTGGGGTGTTATATGCTGGTTTGATGCTCACCCCCAACGGCGTAAAAGTCATCGAATTTAATGCCCGCTTTGGCGACCCCGAAACCCAAGCCTTGCTGCCCTTGCTCAAAAGCGATTTGCTCGAACTGCTGCACAAGGTTGCCACCAGCAATTTGGCCGATGTCACAATCGAATGGCACGACGGCGCGGCGGTCTGTGTGGTGCTTTCGGCGGCAGGCTATCCCGCCAAACCACGCACCGGCGACGTGATCACTGGTTTAGATCGTTTGCCCAGCGATGTGCTAGCGTTTCAAGCGGGCACGGCCACCAATGCTCAAGGTGAGTTGGTAACCGCAGGCGGGCGGGTTTTGGGCATCACCGCAGTTGCGCCAACATTGCGCGAAGCCCGCGATAAAGCCTACGCCGCAACCGAATTGGTCGAATTTGCTGGCAAATATCAACGCAGCGATATCGCCGCACGGGGGTTAGCAGAATGATGCGGCTTGCCGTGATGGTATCGGGCAGTGGCTCCAATTTACAAGCCTTGATCGATGCTCAAAAATCGCACCAACTCAACGCCACAATCAAGGTGGTGATTTGCGACCAACCCAAAGCCCAAGCGATTAGTCGCACCTTGGAAGCACGGATTCCAGTGATCTGTGTGCCATTGGCAAAAAAAGCCAGCCGCGAGCAATGGGCCGCCCAAATTAGCGAATTACTGGCCGCTTTCAAACCCGATTTAGTTGTGATGGCAGGCTGGATGCGGGTAATGCCAGCCTCGTTTGTTGAACGCTGGACACCGAATATTATCAATCAGCACCCAGCTTTGTTGCCCCACGATGGCGGCGAATGCTATACGCTCAGCGATGGCCGCCAAATTCCGGCGATTCGCGGGGCGCATGCAGTACGCGATGCCTTGGCGCTGGGCGTGCCAGTTACTGGTTGCACGGTGCATCAAATTACGCCAATCGTTGATGTTGGCCCCGTTTTGGCGCAAGTTGAAGTTGCGGTCTTGCCCGACGATGATCAAGACAGTTTGCACGAACGAATCAAACAAGCTGAACGACGGATTTTAGTTGAAGTAATTAACAATTTAGCCCAAACAGTTGCCTAAATTCCGCCCTAGCCGTAGTAATTTCCGCTGGCACTCTTGCCTGCTACGGCTAGCGCTATTCTGTGGGAGATATGTCAATGACGACAACAGCAGAAAAAATCGCTGAGTTGCGGCGACGGCGTGAACAAGCAGCAACCACCGATCCCAAGGCCGCCGAAAAGCAACATGCCCGTGGCAAATTGACCGCGCGTGAGCGGATCGAACGCTTGCTTGACCCCGATTCGTTTGTCGAACTCGATGCCTTGGCCGTTCACCGCTCAACCGCTTTTGGCTTAGAGCACAAACGGATTCTTGGCGACGGCGTGATCACGGGCCATGGCACGATTGATGGTCGCCAAGTTTGTGTGTTTTCGCAAGATTTCACCGTGCTTGGTGGTTCGTTGGGTGAAGTATTCGCCGAAAAAATCGTCAAAGTGATGGATTTGGCGATGCGCATGGGCGTGCCGCTGATTGGCATCAACGATAGCGGCGGCGCACGCATTCAAGAGGGCGTGGTCGCGCTAGGTGGTTACGCCGAAATTTTCTATCGCAACGTTGTGGCTTCGGGCGTAATTCCCCAGCTTTCGATTATCGCCGGACCATGTGCTGGCGGTGCGGTCTACTCACCTGCCATGACCGACTTCATTCTGATGGTCAAGGGCACATCGCAAATGTTCATCACCGGACCAGATGTGATTAAAACCGTGACTGGCGAGGAAGTGACCCAAGAACAATTGGGCGGTGCGATGACCCACAACAGCAAATCGGGCGTGGCGCATTTTGCTGCCGATGATGAGGATGAATGTTTCGAGCAATTGCGCACGCTACTTTCGTTCCTGCCGCTGAATAATATGGATGATGCACCGATCATCGAGCCAACCGACGATCCCAACCGCATGGATGATGCCTTGCAAAGCATTATTCCCGATCAGCCTAAAAAACCCTACGATATGAAAGCCGTGATCGAATTGATCGTTGATGATGGCTTTTTCTTCGAAGTTCAGCCGCATTATGCGCCCAACTTGGTAATTGGTTTTGCGCGGCTTGATGGCATGCCCGTGGGTATTGTGGGCAATCAGCCTGCCGCCTTGGCCGGAACCTTGGATATTGATTCATCGGTTAAGGGTGCACGCTTTGTGCGCTTCTGCGATGCCTTCAATATTCCGTTGATCACCTTTGTTGATGTCCCAGGCTTCTTGCCGGGCACGCATCAGGAGTATGGTGGCATTATTCGCCACGGCGCAAAACTGCTGTATGCCTATTGTGAAGCGACTGTACCAAAACTGACCGTGATCACGCGCAAGGCCTATGGTGGAGCCTACGATGTGATGGCCTCGAAGCATATTCGCGCTGATTTCAACTTTGCATGGCCTACCGCCGAAATCGCCGTGATGGGGGCAAGCGGCGCAGTATCGATCATCTTCCGCAAAGAAATTGCTGAATCGACCGATCCTGTGGCAACCAACGCTGAGTTGATTCACAATTACGAAGAGCGGTTTGCCAATCCCTATATTGCTGCCGAACGCGGCTATATCGATTCGGTGATCGAGCCACGCGAAACCCGCCCAGCCTTAATCAAAGCGCTGCATTTATCGCGTACCAAACGCCAAAGCCTGCCACCACGCAAACATGGCAATATGCCGTTGTAATCGAGGGGTCAGGGGCTAGGGATCAGGGGTCAGAGTTTTTTGACTATTGGCTATTGGCTCTAGGCTTTTGGGATTGGGATCAGTAAATTGACCACGAAGAGCACGAAGGACACGAAGATCATGCTTCGCGTCCTTTGTGCTTTTAATGTTTAGCCACAGAATTTACAGATTTATCTCAGGATGATTGATCGTTATTCATCCTTCATCCCTCATCCTTCATCCTTCCCAAGTTTACCCCTTGTTGGTGAGTGCTAAAATACTGATTAATCACCAGTGCGAGCCTATTGCCGAAGGAGCATGGCATGTTGGATAATTGGTTGGGGCGCGATAAAGCATCGCCGCAAGCGCCCAAGGAGGAACCCATGAGTAGTAATGATGCGTCACGCCCAACGCCCCCACCACGCCAACCAGACGATGGCTTAATTCGCCGCCCACGCCCCAACGACCGCGATAATGCCTTTAATTTGGCGCTCGAAGATTTGCGCCGCCAAGTGCAGTTGCTCTACGAGAGCATTGGGGCACTGGCCGAACACTACAATGAAACTGGTGGCGATCCCCGCCGCGCCCGCGATTGCCGCGATTGTAGCCATTTTCGGGTTGGCTTACATGTGCCATGTGTGATGGGCGTTGATCCGCATACCGCCCCATATTTGGCGGTACGCTGCCCTAAATTTGAGGAAACCAGCGAAAATCGCAAGCTAATCAATCGCGATGAAGCTGGCTTTAATGCTGCGGTGCGGCGTGCTCGCGAAGGCTAGTTAGCAATCCCGTAATGTCATTCTTCTACGATCACGTCAGCACAAATGCGCGACGTGATTCTTTTTGTTCAGTTTGTGCGAAAGTGATGGGTATCAGCCAATGGCTCAACCAGCAAACGATTCAGCAATCATCGCCTTATTACAACGTGGCGATCAACAAACGTGGCGCATGCTGGCCGAACAGTGGTCAGGCGAGCTTTACAACTTGGCTTGGGGTGCAGTGTATCAGGCTGATCTCGCCCAAAACATTGTTAACAAGGTTTGGGCCACCGCAATTCGCACCATCCACAGTGTTGATCAACGGCTAGGTCTGCGTTTATGGCTCTACACCATCAGCTGCCATGTGATTCTTGATCATTGGCGCGATTATGGCCATACGCCGCAAACTGCTAGCCTGATTAGCGAGCTACAACATTTGCCCGAAGCCATGCACTTGGCACTGTTGCTCCAGCTGCGCCACAATGAATCGGTTGCGATGATTGCTGAAATTCTTGGTCGCACCCAACGCGCCACTGAACAACTATTACAGCAAGGCCAGCAACGGCTCAAGCTTGCTGGGGCAGAGGAATTTTATGGCATCAACCAAGCAGCAGCTGCAGCAGGCGATTAATCAGGCCTTGCCTGAACAACAGCTTAGCTATAGTCAACAACAGGTCATCAATCAAGCGCTTGAACAACAGCTGGAGCAAGTTCGCCAGCTTCAGCCAACCCGTGATCGGCGCAAAGCCCCTAAAACCAAACGCCGAATTTGGCAATGGCAATGGAGTCGGGCGCAAATTTTTGCATTAATTGTGGCAACTGCTCTTTTATTTTTTGTTACCTACGCCACCTTAGCCACATCGGCTCCTAGCGTGCCCCATAATGCCAGTGTGCAAATTTTCGATGGCACAGCCGTGATCAACAACCTTCGTACTGGCGCTGAACGCCGCTTAAACGCTGGCGATGTAACCATTTTAGAGCCAGGCGATACAATTCAAACTGAAACCGGTCGGGCATTAATTACTTATTTCGATGGCCAAACTACTACCTTGCAAGCCAACGCTCGCCTAACCCTTGAAACCATGGATAGCCAAAATGGCGGCCAACAAATTCGGCTTAAAGTTTGGTTTGGCCGCACGCTCAATGGAGTCAAACGGTTGCTTGGGCCAAATGATCAGTTCGAAGTTGAAACGCCATCCTCAGCAGCTTCAGTCCGTGGCACAGAGTTCACTGTCGAATCGCGCAATAATACTACCACCTTTTATGCCACCGACAAGGGCAATGTGCAAGTGGCGATGGATGGTCAAACGGTGTTTGTGCGGGCTGGCGAACAATTATTGGCCGAGCAATCCAAACCATTGGTGGTTCAGCCCCAAATCTCGCCAACCAATACCCCAACCAACACGCCAACACCAACGGCGACGGCCACGCCAACCAATACCCCAACCAACACGCCAACGCCAACGGCGACGACCACGGCCACGCCAACTGCAACGCCAAGCGCAACGCCAACGGCCACACCACAGCTTTACATTACCCAAGCTGGCGATACAATCAATGGCATCGCCCAACGCTTTGGAATCACCCCTGATGCTTTGGTCAACGCCAACCCGATCATTCGTGATCGTGATGAGATTCCGATTGGTTTAACTTTGATTATTCCGCAGCCATAGGAGCAGTTTGGTGCTACGTTCGCAACAAATTCGCCGTGGAATCTGGTTTAGTGCAACCGGGCTGGCATGTTTGCTAGCCCTCTTGCTGAGCGATAGCTGGGGCTGGCGCAGACAACTCGATCGCTCAGCTGCCGATCTATTGGTACGCCAACTTGCCAGCTATAGCCCGCAACCAGCGATTATTATCGTCGCCATCGACGATCAAGCGCTCAGCAACGAGACAGGCTTTGGGCGGCTGACCGAGTGGGATCGTAGCATCTATGCGCGGTTGTTGGACAAGCTGCACGCTGCACGGGTGATCGTCTTTGATATGCTATTTACCGGGGCCAATCCGGCTGGAGATCAAGCGTTTACCCAAGCGCTCGAACCCTTAGAGCACCCAATTTTGGCAGTTTCGCGCGATAACCAGACCAACCAGATTATTGAGCCAGCGTCGCAATTGGTCACTGGCAGAGTGGTTTTGGCCCATAGCGATATCATTGCCGACTCCGATGGGGTGGTGCGGCGCATTCAAACTCATTATGATCAAACTGCGCTCTATCCGGCGATTGCGCTAGCCAGTGCTCAAGCATGGTGGCATCTCCCAGCAGGTTTGCAGATTGAACCCACGGCCACAACCCTCACTAATGGTGTGGTAATTCCGGTCAATAATTCTAGCTTTATGTTAAATTATGCTGGGTCCAACCACACCTATCCGCAAGTGAGTTTGCTGGCAGTGCTCAACGGCGAGGTTGATCCAGCCCTATTCAATGATAAAATCGTGCTGATTGGCTCGACTGCTGCGGCACTTGGCGACCGCTACACCACCCCCACCAGTGCATTAATGGATGGAGTTGAAATTCATGCCAATGCGATTGGCACAATTTTAAACGCCAATGCGCTGCGTGAACAAAGCTCTAGCAGTCGGCGATTCATTACGCTTGGTTTAGTGCTAGCCCTCACATTAATCGCCATGATTCGGCGGCCATGGCTGCTATTTAGTGGCATGGTGATAGGGGCAAGCGTGATGGTGATTAGCGCAGTCAGTGCCTTGCAACAGCAATTGCTGCGCATCGACTTGGCAAGCCCATTGTTGGCAATTGGCTTAACTGGCTTGGTGATGCTGTTAGTGCAAAACAATCTTCAACGCCAAGATCACACCCAAGTGCTCGAACTTTTTGCCAAACGCACCCCGCCCAGCGTGCTCAGCGAGCTATTAAAGGCTGCCGAGCGTGGTCAATTGCAGCTTGGCGGCGAGCGCCGCGAAGTCAGCATTGTTTTTATGGATATGCGCGGCTTTACCAATTTATCCGAGCGCTTGCCACCAGAAGCTATGATGCAAATTATCAATACCTACCTGAATCTGATTGCCAAGGCATTAATTGGCCATGGTGGCACGCTCAACCAATACGCAGGCGATCAAGCTATGGCAATTTTCAACGCGCCAGTCGCCCAGCCCGACCATGCGCAACGAGCCATTCGTGGTGCAGTGGCAGCATTAGAGGCAATTGTGGCCTTTAATCGTTCAGCTGCGGCCCAAGCCTTGCCCGCACAAGCCTCGTTTGGCGCTGGGATCAACACCGGCATTGGCGTGGTGGGCAATGTTGGGGCCCACGAGCGCTACGACTATAGCGTGATTGGCGATGTAACCAATGTAGCAGCCCGTTTATGTGGCGCGGCTCCGGCCAACACAATTTATCTTGGCCCCGACACACTTGCCGAAGATTTGGGCGATTTACAAAGCCTGATTCAGCCGATGGGTGCATTGGCGCTCAAGGGCAAGGAAGCCTCGCTGGAAATTGCCGCGATTGTAGTAGCCGAGTAAGCGCACATGCAAGGATTTAACCGTTTAGCGATGACAATAATTGCCTTAGCCTTAGCCGTCTTGGCAATCACGATTGCTCTCCTGCCGCTGCAAAGCTTTGATTTGGCCTTGCGTTCGCTCCAATATTTGCGTGCTCAAGCGTTAATTTATAGTACAACCACGCGGATTGTGGCAGGCATTGGGGGCTTGTTGCTGCTTGGGTTGGCGTTGGCCCAGATGTTTATTCGCCAAAGTCAATATGTACCCGTGCGCAATACTGGCTCAGGTTATGCCCAACTCGATTTGCAAACCATTCAGCGGGCTGTTGATCAAGCACTTGGGCAGGCTCTCGATGTACGCAGCGGCAAAGCCCAAGTTCAAGGTTATGGCGAGGGTGTGGCAATTTACACTGAGCTTGAATTGCACCCAACCGCGCATTTAAATGATACCTTGGCCTATCTGCACCAAAGCATTCGTGAAGAAGTTGAAGAGCGTTTGGGCGTGGCAATCTTGACGCTCAAAAGTAAGGTCAAAACTCAGCCTTACCCCAATGCCCCTCACAGCCAACCCAACGAAGCTGGCTCGGCTCCCGAACTCGACCCACGCCAACCAGCGTGGGATCTACGTGAGTTGCGCCGTCGTCTAGAACGAGGCATTTTGAATCAGCCCAACGTGGTTGATCTCGAAGTAGTATTGGGCTATCACCCTGATGGGGCAAGTGTGTTTGTGCAATTATTTCTCGAAAAAACTGCGCCTGTCCCAAGCACAATAGCCAATGTCGAGCGCTTAATTCACACCATTGTGGCAGATGATTTCCGTCTAAGCGTCTACGAACTGCGGGTGACCAGTCAAATTATTGAGTAACTATCTAGGCATAGTGGCTTTAGTGGGAATTTAGTCCTATAATTACGCCTCAAGTTGCCTCTCGTGGGGGATGGCAAAAGGACTATTGATTGCATACAATACGCTAGACTTATTACGGCCTTTACTCAACCATACCTATTATTTTTCAAATGTCGTTAATGTGGTCATAGCACATTTCGTTCTTTTTCACCCGCCAAGGAGTTTTTATGGGTCGGCAGCACTTTCGCTATCAACGCCTCGCACTACTCAGCCTTGTGGCTTTGCTGGGAGTGTTAGTCACACCAACCAAAGCCGTCGAAATCCCGCCAACAGGCGCATCGGTGTACCTCCAAACCAATGGGCCTACCAATACCTTGAATAACGGTGATTGGTACACCAATAGTCTGGCAGGTGCAGGTAATGGTTATCATTACTTTACGGTTGATATTCCATGTGCTTGGCCGAGCACTGAGCCAGTCCATATCGATATCTTTAGCCCTGAAATGAATAGTAATGCCCCCCTCAGCGACGAGATTCGTGGTGGGGTGTACGATAATACGCAATTTGAGTTCTATGCTGCTGGCACGCCGATTGTTGTTCCAGCAACGCCTGGCCCAGGTGCGGCTGGTAGTTTGATTCAACAAACCTTTGTGCCTGCTGGCACGCCTGAGGCATGGTTGCGCTTCTACACAATTGCCGCACCTGTCACTTGTGGTACGTATGTTTTGCGTTCAGCCACTTCCGGCAACGACGAAAATGGTTGGCGCTTGCGGGTTGGCCGCGATAACGACGCTGATCCCAATAACGCGCCACCAGCCAACACCGATAATTTCGATGGTGTAGCTGGTACTGGCGATGAAATTACCCTTGGGATGCGTCAGGCTTCGTTCCAACACGACGCTGGTGCAGCAGATGTTGTCGCCACATGTTTAACCTTGTATGAATATGTTACTCCTGGTCAGCCCAGCGTTAGCTTTAATAATTTTGATATCGATAATGTCCGTCGGGTGCGTTATTATGCGCCTGGTGATGCGAGCTACACGCCTATGGGCAATAGCGGTGGCATCGTGGGCAGCCTTAGCAACGACCAAATTTGGAATGGCACTGGCGCAACCTTAGCCACCCGCGTCGGCGATACGATCAATAACCCAGTTTCAGGCTGGTGGCGGATCGTAACCTGTACCAGCAATCACAATCAGTTTATTCAAGAAGGCCAAACTGGCACACCAGCCTACTACGAACAGCCACCAACGCCAGTCATGGCCTTGAGCAAAACCGATGGCGTTACCTTGGTCTTACCAGGCGATACGCTGAATTACACCATCGCCTTTACCAATACTTCCAACAGCACGGCCACGCCAGGTAGTGCAACCAACGTTACCTTAACCGACAATTTACCACCCGACACGACCTTTGTCAGTTGTGCGATTAATCTGCCATTCACTGGTACATGTAATCATGCTGCTGGTGTGGTGACCTTCAATATTACCCAAATAGTTCGCCCAGGCGAAGTTGGCACACTCAACGTTCAGGTAACCGTCAACGATCCGATCACCACGGTTCCGGTGGTCAACAATGTTACCTTGACCTTCAACGATACCTTGAACAATGTGTTCCAACCATTGAACGCCAGCGATAGCGATTTGGTCAATCCAACTGCGGTAACTGTGGTTGGCTTCACGGCCTTGGTACGGGTCGATGATATTCAAGTGCGCTGGAGCACTAGCCAAGAATTGGAAACCCAAGGCTTCCATATCTATCGGAGCACCAGTGATGACCCAGCGACCGCCGTCCAAGTGACTGAGAACTTGATTCCAGCCTTGGGTGCGCAAACCAACTATCAATGGCTTGACACCAACGCTGAGCCAAATGTGCATTATTACTATTGGTTGGTTGAAGTCGATGCCAACAATAATTTGAGCATGATCGGCCCAACCGATGCACAAATCGAGCGCTACAGCATTTTCACTCCCTTCGTTATACGCTAAACTCGCTCCCAGCTAAAATAAGCAAGGCCGCGTCGAGTGACGCGGCCTTTGCATTTTAGATCACATTGATCAAGATTAATTTAACTATTCCCCATTGGCCAAAATCATGCTTGGCTCAACATCTGGCAAGCTGGGCGGGGCAATTGGCAATGTCCAATAGAAGCGCGAGCCTTTTCCCACCGTGCTATCGGCCCACATGCGGCCACCATGAGCCTCAATAATCGATTTCGTCAGATACAAACCCAAGCCAGCACCTTGAGTTTCACGTGCCAAGCGATTATCAACCCGATAAAATGGCGTAAACAATTTGGGTAGTTCCTCTTGGGCGATGCCAATGCCTTCGTCAGTTACATAACTGAGCACATGACCATTCTCCGGCCAACCACCCAAGCGAATCACGCCACCTTCTGGCGAATATTTGATCGCATTTGAAATCAAATTGGAGAGCACCATGCGAATCCGCTCTTGATCGGCATAGACATGCGGCAGTTTTGGCTCGAAACGCAGTTGAAATTCAAAGCGCTGATCAACCGTCGCGGCAAAGGCGGCCACCACATCAGCTGCCAACTCACTGAGATCAAAGGGCGCTGGGTGCAACCGCAAGCCACCCGCCTGCATGCGCGAAACTTCCAGCAAATCGCCAATCAAGCGGGCCAAGCGATCAGCTTCCTCTTCGATGCCAGTTAACATTTCGGCTTTAGTAGCTTTATTGAGCTTTACATCGGTGCGACTAAGCGTGCTGGCATAGCCTTTAATAATCGCAACTGGGGTTTTTAATTCATGCGACATCACCGAAATAAAGGTTGATTGTTGCTGCTCATCGCGTTTTTGCTTGGTAATATCGCGAATATTGGCAATTGCCCCACCAAAACGGCCAGTTGGTTCGCGCACCACACTATACGATGAGCCAACATAAATCTCGTGACCATCACGATGGGTCACCCAACCCTCAACCGAAGGATGATCATTGTCAGGGAAGAGTTGCAACGGACAGGCAGTTAAGCAAATATTGACTCCTTGCTGATTGTGAATTGCCAACACTTCGGCGCATGGTCGCCCCAAAGCCTCTTCACGCGACCAACCAGTCAAGCGCTCCATGGCCGCGTTGAAGCGGGTGATTCGCCAACGGGTGTCGAGCATCATCATGCCATCGGCGCTTGATTCAATAATGGCATCGAGCCGCCCACGTTCAGCAATTGCTTCGGCGTAGAGTTGCGAATTGTTGACCGCAATCGCCGCAAAATCGACAAATGCGCTGAGCAATTGACGATCATCAGCAGTAAAACCCACGTTGAGTGCCGCCCGCAACACCAACATCATGCCCAATTGCTGATCGCCAGTAACCATTGGCAACGCCACAACTTGGCGTAATGGCACATTCAACGCATTCGCCAGCCTGCTTAATTCATTCGACATGTGGCTTGATTGTGGGCCTTCACTTTCCAACACATGCAAAATTTCATCGAAGGCCGACCACAAACTAGGCGTAAGCCCATAGGCGGCGCGAATTTCGAGCCGCTGATTGGGATTGTACAAGGCGATCAAGCCATAATTACCCGCCAACAACTCGACTGCTTGGGCGATCACCAGATTGAGCAACGGCTCAGCATCAAGCTGGGCAGCCATTGCCCGCATCAAACGCAATAAATAATCACGTTGGCGTAATCGCAGATCCTGAGGCTCTAACATGGCTCTAACGCTCCATAGATGTTGTTCTAACACTGCCAGAGTATTATACAAACAGTTACGAAATTGATTGATGCAGACGACATCGACAGCAAAAACAAAATCTTTATTGCAAGGAGAATACCACAATGGCAACTATCAATCGTTGGTCACCAGTTGAAGAAGCTCTTAGCTTGCGCGATGCAATGAGCCGTTTGTTCGAAGAAAGCTTTGTTGCGCCATCGGCTGCAATGCGCAGCGGTTTGAGTGTTGATATGAACGTTTTGGAAAATGCCAACAGCTATATCGTTGAAGCTGCCGTGCCTGGTCTCAAAGCTGAAGATCTTGATATTACATTACAAGAAAATGTATTAACGATCAGCGGTGAAGTTCGCAGCGAAAAATTAAGCGAAGGCACCACCGCCCATCGCACCGAACGTCGCTATGGCCGTTTCAGCCGTTCGATCAACTTGCCAATGTTGGTCAAGGGCGACCAAATTAGCGCCACCTTGGAACATGGCATTCTACGACTCGACGTTCCCAAGGCCGAAGAAGTCAAGCCACGCAAAATTAGCGTGCATGTTGGTCCAGCCAAAGAACTCGAAGTTAATAAATAAGCCTTGAAAAACAAAAGCCCTGTGCGGAGTTACCGCACAGGGCTTTTTGCTTATTTAGAAGCCCAAGGTAGATAGACTTGATGTGTTTCGCTGGTCGGGACTGTCGCGGTTGGCGTTTCACTTGGCGTAATCGTGCCTACTGTGACAGTTGCGGTCGGAGTTTGCGTCTCAGTTACCGTTGGCACAGCCGTGGTTGGCAATGCTGTTGTCGGCACTGCTGTTGTCGGCACAGCCGTGGTTGTATTGGTTGCCGTCACCGTAATCGTCGGAGTCGGCGTGTTGGTCGCTGGCTCGGTGGTTGACGGTTCAGGCGTATTGGTTGAAGTCGGAGTATCGGTTGCCGTTGGCGGAACCGTCGTGGCGGTTGGCGTATTAGTTGGAACCTCGGTCGCCGTAGCGGTATCGGTCGCCGTTGGCGGCACGGTGGTTGGTGTGTTGGTTGGTGTATTGGTTGCCGTCGCGGTATTGGTCGCGGTCGGATTGCTCACCGTCGCGGTTGGTGCAGTCGTCGGAATTGGGGTTAATTGGGCATCGCTTGGCACAAAATTAACATCAGTCGTCAGATACAAGCGATCAACACGGAAACCATCCTCACGCATCCACAAATTCAGCGTGTATACTCCAGCACTTGGAATAGTGATAGTTGAAGGCACACCATCGGTTGTATCGCGGAACCAACGCCAAGCGCTGAAAATTGGCAAGGTCATCTTATCCGATGAGCTTGATTGCTGACCATTCAGGCCAAGGTGCACCGAATTATCGCCGCCACTATCGGCCCAGCCACGCAGCCACACATAATAGGTACCAGGCGTGGTGAACTTCACGCGATAATCCAGTTGTGGAGCCATCGTGGTGTAATTGGTATCCGAAAGGGTGCCAGTATTGGGCAAGACCGCCAAGTAGTTGTTGCCGCTGAAGCCAGGCCGATCAACATCATTGCGAGTTTGCCACGACCACTGACCACGCGCGGTATTGCCGTGGACTTGCTCGGAATCGAAGCCAACTTGACCATTGCTTTCAAGGTGGGCATTTTCGTCGGCAGCAATCCCTGGATTATAAATTTCGGTGATGTTGGTTTGGCTAAAGCCCGAAACCGTGCCACCCCCAGCAATATAAATTCGTCCGCCGTTAATCACAGGGAAGATGCCATGGCGGGCGGTCGGCATAGGCGAACCAGTGCGCCAGCGGTTAAGAATTGGGTTATAAATATCAACCCGATCATACACATTGCCAGTGACCGCGCCTGCACCATCAAGCGTTTCACCGCCAAAAATATAGAACTCGCCGTCATAATAAACCGCTTTGCCCATCCCACCACGGGCTTGCGGCAACGGCGCAATCGTTGTATCGGTCATGCTTGAGCGCCATGAATTAGCAACAGGATCGTAAATTTGGACAGTATCAAAGCCATTGGCAACATTATTGCCATCGCCACTACCTGGCCCACGCCCACCAAAGACATACAATTTGCTACCATCAGTCGCCGAAGCAGCGTGATTGCGCCCGCGCGGCATGGCGGCAACTTCAGTCCAAGTATTCGCGACTGGATCATAGCGGGCTACACGGGTGGTTGTACTGCCATTGATAATCCCGCCAGCAACATAGGCATAGCCATTGATCACGGCTGAGGAGCTAGCCCCAGCGGCAAACGGCATATCCGCGCCCATGGCCCAGGTGTTGGACACAGGATCATAGATTTGGACTTTGCCATCACTGTTATTATCGAGGCCACCAAATAAGTAGAATTTACCGTTTATTACTTCGGCGGCATGGTGATTGCCACGCAAGGCCCGTTGAGCCAAAGTGGTGGTTGAGCTATAGCTGCCAGTCGTCAAGTTGTAGCGCAAGGTTGCAGCATTGCCTTGACCAACCACATACATTTTATTGCCGATAATCCCACTGGCAACCTCGCCCAAGGGTACGGGCATGGTGCCGTTAGATTCCCATGAATCGGGCAAATTGCCAATCCAAGTGGTATCCGTTTGGCCATAACCGCCGCCAGTCGTCACCACAAGTTTGTTATTCCAAACATCGGCAACTGGGGTTTTACGATAGGCTGGCAACGAAACCAACTTCATCCAAACATCGCTTTTGGGGTCGTACATCAGCACATCAGCCGAAGCAAGGCCGCTGGTACCACCATTGATCGAGCCACCAATCACCAATAAACGGCCACGATAGCCAAAGGTTGATGAAGAAGTATGGCCTTTGGGAATGGGCATATCGGCAACCCGCGTCCACGTATTGGTTGCGGGATCATAGCGATCAACCTCGGCCTGATTGGCCGATTCTTCGGCTTTGCCATGCTGGCCACCAACGGCGTAAATTTTGCCATCGACCACCCCAGCAGCAGTATGGTTACGTGGGTTGGGCATGGCAGCGCGTGAAACCCAAGTTGGGTTAGCGAGGCTTAAATCGAGCATATAATGATCGCCGAAGTCAGTATCATCAAACACACCAGCGGTACGCACAGCCCCACCGAAGAAATAAATTTTACGATTAACAATCGCTGCACCAGCGCCACCGCGAGCAACGGGCAAGTCGATACCACGCGTCCATGTATTAGTAACTGTATTCAACTTCCACACATGGTTGGTGCTACCACCTGGGTTATTGCCCAAATACCCGCCGAGCACATAGATATTGGTGCCATCGGCAACAACTGGGGCATGGCTAATCGCCTCGGGAATACTGGCGATCCGTTGCCACGTATTACTGGCCAAATCATAAACATCGACCAAATCGGTAGCATTAATTTGGGTACAACAACTAATAAAGCCACCAATTACATACAACTTGCCATTGACAAAGACCCCTTGCGATTCAAAACGTGGTTGCGGCACGGTTGCGCCATCTTGCCAACTAAACATCGTCGTTGTGGCACTAGTGGCAACAGCCTGTGGTTGAGCAGTTTGAGCTTGGGCCTGCGACTGCACCAACAACCCCGTAATGATCAAGGTCAGCAGCAGCAACCCGCTCAGCAAGCGGGGCAACAAATCCCTTGAACGAGCGAAAAAGACCATAAAAACGCATCCTCCGCGAAGTTTAACAACGACAAAAGCTAGTAGAATAAAAAAGGACAAAGAGGCTAAACACAATAAATGTCAGGCAAGATCCTCCATGATCGAGCCTGATCATCTCATGGCAGCGATAATACCACGCTTTGTCCATGATCCCCATAGTACTTTGGGCGCAGTTCAGCATGACTTCGTGCGTTAATGTGCTCAACTAATGGTTAATGATGGGGGAGATCTTAATTAAAAAGTGTCAAGACTTACGCTGGGTGAGAGGGCTAAAATAGCGCGTTAGATTGATTACAAGCTGGCCTATGCCCCAAAAGTCCTAGGTATTACTATTTACAAACTCCTCTAGACACCCTGTCTATCCTATGCTAAGATGAGCCACCACAATTCGTCCAAAGCACAACGTTGGGTCTGTACCATGAAGAGGAGCGCTCCATCGGCAATCCAAAGGAGCAATGGCATGCAATTTGATCGAGCGGGTAAACGTGCCAGCAAACTGATCAATGATTATCAACTCACCGACGAGGAGATACACCAAATTATCGCCTCGGCGCGGATCAACCTTGCCACCTTCGACCCTGAATACAAAACCAACGTCACGCAACTTGCTCACGAGCTGAGCAAAAGTCGGCCAACGATTTATGGCTGGGCGGATCGTGCGATAGTTGCCACAATTGATTCGCTGCGCAATATCCGAACGGGGCGACCGCCGAAAGAAGCCCGCAGCCGCCTCAAACGGTTGCGAGCGCGACCAACGGCACGATTACGGCGACGATCCTCGGATTCTTCATTCTCGTAGTTCGAAGGAGAGCACACCTCCATGAGCAAGACACTGCGTGATGTGCTAAATCAATTTCGCACGCTGGAAAACGTAGAACTCGCTGCGGTTGCAGGAACCGATGGTCTTTTAATTGAAAGCTCAGCGCGTTCTGGGGTTGATGTTGACGCGATCTGCGCGGTAGCATCGAATGGCTTGGCCATGGCTGAGGCGCTCGGTCGGGAAATCAACAAAGGTGGCTCGGTGCAAACTGTGCTCGAATACGATCAAGGCTTGATCCTACTCGAACCAGTCAGCAGCGATGCTATGCTGGTCGTGCTAACCAGTTCACGCGAACTGTTAGGCAAGTTACGCTATATGGCTCAAGCCCATCGTGCCAACTTAGATGCAGCCTTGGCCGCGATCTAAGCAGCTTAGCAGGCTATTTTTGGCAAAATCGTCAAGAAAGCATGTTATATTGGAACGTCCTGTGCTATAATGAGCCGTAATCGCTCGTCTTTGCTTGGAAAATACTTCGCACTCCAGACCATGGATAGGTGGCACGTATGGACCCACAACTAGCTAGTTTAATTGTTCCGCCAGAGGAAGTCGCCCATATTGACGAATGTTTAACGCGCCTTGTGGAAGATACTGGCGGTAACTATGCGTTGCTGCTCGACAAAAGTGGCCAGGTTATTGCCGCTTCGGGTGATGGCAATCGCCAAGATACCACGGCCTTGGGCGCGTTGATCGCCGGATCGTTCGCCTCATCTCAACAGATCGCGAAACTGTTGCGTGAAAAGGATTTCCGCATGCTCTTGCAACAAGGCGTGCGCGAAAATCTCTTTATCGCCTTGATCGATGACCAATGGATTTTGACCATTATTTTCAATAAGGGTACGCACATTGGGCTGGTGAAGGTCTTGACCAAAAAGGCGACCGAAGAACTCGCCTCCGTCTTGGAGCGCGTGCGGAAACAACACAAATCGCGAGATGAAGTGTTGGGGAGCAATTTCCGTACTTCCATGGAAGATACGATTGATTTGCTTTTCCGCGACTAGGCTGGCATATACCCTTCCTAGTCGGTTGCTGTCTGGGGTTTTTTAGCATACGCTTCAGACTATGTTTTGAGAGGACCTATGGCGATTATCAACGTAGGGGTTCGCGAAATTCACTGTAAAATTGTCTATTATGGCCCCGGTATGTGTGGCAAAACGACTAATTTGCAGTATATTCACAGCCAAGTACCCCGCGAAGCAAAAGGCGATCTATTGTCGATTGCAACCGAGACCGAACGCACGCTCTTTTTTGACTTTCTACCGCTCGACCTTGGTAAGGTGCGCGGTTTCTCAACCCGTTTCCATTTGTACACGGTTCCTGGCCAAATTTTGTACGAACGCACCCGCGTCGCCGTGCTGAATGGGGCCGATGGGGTGGTTTTCGTCGCCGACTCGCAACGTGATAAGCTCCAAGAAGATATCAAAAGTTTGCAAGAGTTAGCGCGTAATATCACTCGCCAAAACAAGAAGTTCAGCGAATTCCCCATCGTGTTGCAATATAATAAACGTGATATGCCCGGCGCATTGCCAACTCCAGTCATGGATAAATATTTGAATCCTTTAGGCTGGCAACGCTATGAGGCCGTCGCAACCACTGGCGTAGGTGTATTCGATACACTCAAAGCCATTAGCAAACTCGTGATTAGCAAACTCTAAACCATGTCTCAACTGGCAGCCTCGCCTGCCAGTTATTGTCCGTAGGGTCACCGTATGGCACTTGAAGGTAATTTGCGAGATCTGAGTATCTCCGACCTGATTCAACTCGTTGACTTGAGTAAAAAAACAGGCGCAACTCATGTTCAGGCGCTCCAAGGCGATGAATCGGTTGAGGGCTACCTGTATTTTCGTGATGGCCGGATTACTGGTGCAACGCTTGGCAATTTGGAGCCGCTCGAGGCTGCCCTGACCTTCTTCACGTTCCACGAAGGTCAGTTCCGCTTTTATGAACAAGCTGTGCCACCGCCAACAATTACTTCATCCAACGAGATGATCATTATGGAAGGGATCGATCGCCAAGATCGCTGGGCCGAAATTGAGCAGTTTGTGCCCAATACTAATATCGTCCTGCGCTTGGTGCAAAATCCCGATACCGGCTCGCGGGATATTAATCTCGCTGCCGATGAATGGCGCGTGCTGACGATGATCAATGGCAAAAATACTGTTGCTTTGATCGCTGAACGCACTGGTTTAGGTTGGTTTCGCTCGTGCGAAATCGTGGCAAATTTGTTGCGCAATGGCTTAATCGAAAAAAAAGAGCTGAATCTGGCTGAGTCGTTGTTTCCTCAATTCGAGGAGATGGCCCGTGGAGCCTTAGGCAATTCAGCAAGCGTCTTGCTCTCCGAGGCCTATCGTCGAGTTGGCATCGAGCCAACCGCCAATAATGCTTCCAACGAGCAAGTTCATGCCGCAATCAGCGCATTCGAGGAGTCAATTCGTTTGTTGGTTGGTCGCCCGAATGCGACCCAATTGGCCGATAAATTACGCGAACGGGCTGTCCGCATCCTTGGTAGTCGCTAAGTAACTATCCATTTCCAAAGCAAAAACGCCCCGCACTTGCGGGGCGTTGGTTGTTTTAGGCGCTTAAACTGGCCAGCCAATCGATCAATGGCGGGGTTAGTTGAGCATCTTCAAGCAAAAAGGCATCATGGCCTTTGGTGCTATGAAAGGGATAATGCACAACTGTGCGGCCAGCTACCTGAGCTGCTTGTTGAATAAGTTCGCCATCACGCTCAGGGTAGAGCCAATCGCTGCTCCATGTCGCCACAAAAAACCGCGCTTGGGTATTTGCAAAGGCTGTGGTCAGGCCACCAGCTCGTTGGCTCAAATCAAAATAATCCATAGCCCGCGAAATCACCAAATAGCTATTGGCATCAAAGCGCTGCACAAACGCACGCCCTTGATAATCGAGATAGCTCTCGACCGCAAATTCAGGTTGATGGCTCCATTGGGGCGAGGCTTCGTGCTGCCAACGCCGATCAAATTTTTCTTCTAAGGCTTCAGCACTTAAATAGCTAATATGGCCGATCCGGCGGGCTGTAGCTAAGCCATTGACTGGGCCAGCCGTACCATAATAATCGCCGCCGCGCCAATCGGGATCACTAACAATCGCCTGA
Source organism: Herpetosiphon sp. (assembly GCF_003512625.1). Lineage (NCBI taxonomy): Bacteria > Bacillati > Chloroflexota > Chloroflexia > Herpetosiphonales > Herpetosiphonaceae > Herpetosiphon > Herpetosiphon sp. The sequence continues at coordinate 60,530 of NZ_DOPT01000081.1, forward strand.
CGACCAGCAGCACTCAAGGCCATGGCCATTGCCGAGGAACGCGCCGTGGTCGCTAAGGCAATCACACCTCGCACCCGATCGCCCCAGCTTGCAGCCCATTCGAGCGCTTGCATGCCACCAAGTGAGCCACCAGCAACCGCCAGTAAGCGTTCAATTCCCAAGGCATCAAGCAAACGCACTTGGGCTGCCACCATATCGCCAATCGTCAAAACTGGAAAACGGCTACCCCAGTGGGTTCCGGTGTGTGGGTGCAGTGATGATGGCCCAGTTGAGCCACCACAACCGCCCAAAATATTCGAGCAAATTACAAAATAGCGGTCGGTATCAAAGGCACGGCCAGGGCCAATAAAGGGTTCGCACCAACCAGCTTTGCTATCGTGAACACTATAACGACCAGCAGCATGAGCATCGCCCGAAAGCGCATGGCACAGCAAAATCACATTTGAGCGATCGGCATTGAGTTTGCCATAGGTTTCATAGCTTAGTTGCCATGGTGCTGGAATCAAAGCGCCGCTCGCGGTGCGAAACGGCTCAGTGAAGATCTGCACTTGCGGCGTTACAAAGCCAACCGACCGTCCCCAAGCAGGTTGGGTAACGGTCGGCACATCGCCCAAGGTGACGGTATCGGTCATAGCCGCGTACCTCCTTGGCGCAAGCGGGCGGTTTGTTCGTGATAGTACCCGATGATCGCATCGACCATGCTTGAACCGCACTCAACTGCTTCCGCTGGTAAATCGCGGACAGCCGCCCCCAAATCTGCACAGCTCGCAGCCAATTCGGCTAGCATTCCACTAACATCGATCATGGTGCCAGAAGCAGGGGGCATTGCTCCAGCTCGCTGCGGCACGGCGCGGAGTTGTGCCACAGCCCAGCGATTGTGGGCTACCAATTGTTCAACTAACGGTGCAGGATTTGCCGCTTTGGCCTGGGCAAGAACGGTTGTAACAAACTCGCCATGGGCTGAGCGTAAAGGCTTGAGTAAATCATGATTATGCGACATCGGGAACTCCTTGGTCTGTGGATGCTCAGCAGCAGTTGAGCATCCACCCGTACAATTTCGGTTAGGGTCGCAACTCCCTGACATGCAGCAGTGTCAACACACTCTCACTGCTGGCACGATTGGTAATGGTTCATCAGATTGCCAAATATCTGCGTTCCCTCACCCCCAGCCCCTCTCCCACTAAGCGGGCGAGGGGAGTCCGGTTTGGTGGTTCCTCGCCTCGCTCGGCGGGAGAGGGGGTGAGGGCATGAGCAACAATCCCGTAAACCACTACACTAAGCGATTAAGCAAGGGCTTGTTCCAAATCGGCGAGAATATCGTCGATGGCTTCAGTACCCACTGACAAGCGAACGTAATCGGCGGTCACACCAGTTGCCAAGCGTTCTTCATCGGTCAATTGTTGGTGGGTCGTAGTCGCTGGGTGAATTGCCAACGACTTCGAGTCGCCAATGTTGGCCAAGTGTGAGAACAATTGCAACTTGTCGATAAAGCTCCGACCAGCAGCCAAACCACCTTTAAGCCCGAAGCCAACCAATGCACCAGCACCCTTAGGCAGATACTTTTGCGCCAATTCATATGATGGGTGGCCGGGCAAGCCTGGGTAGTTGACCCATGCGACATTCTTATGTTCAGTTAAGAACTTAGCAACAGCCGCAGCGTTTTGCACGTGGCGTTCCAAGCGCAAGTGCAGAGTTTCCAAGCCTTGCAACAGCAAGAACGAGTTGAATGGGCTGAGACATGAACCAAAGTCGCGCAACAATTGCACCCGAGCTTTGAGAATGTAGGCTGGTGCGCCCAAATCAGCAAAGCGCAAGCCGTGATACGATTGATCAGGCGTGGTGTATTGGGTAAAGCGACCGCTGGCAGCCCAATCGAACTTGCCTGCATCAACAATCACCCCACCAATCGTCGTGCCGTGGCCACCAATAAATTTGGTTGCTGAGTGCACAACGATGTCTGCGCCGTGCTCGATTGGCCGCAACAAGAATGGGGTTGCAGCCGTGTTATCGACAATCAACGGCACGCCAACTTCATGGGCAATTTGGGCAATCTTTTCAAAATCAGGGATTTGCAACTTAGGATTGCCAATGCTTTCCAAGTAGAAAGCTTTGGTGCGTTCGTCAACCGCAGCGCGGAAGTTTTCGGGATCGCTAGCATCAACAAAGCGGGTTTGCACGCCCCAACGTGGTAAGGTGTGGTGGAACAAGTTGTAAGTGCCACCATACAAGTTGGTTGCTGAAACAATGTTATCGCCAGCTTCAGCGACATTCAAAATTGCAAAGGTTTCGGCGGCTTGGCCTGATGCCAGTGCCAGAGCGCCAATCCCACCTTCGAGCAAAGCCAAGCGTTGCTCAAACACATCATTGGTGGGGTTCATAATCCGCGTATAAATGTTACCAGGCTCGGCCAATGAGAACAACGCCGCAGCATGGTCGGTATCCCGAAAGGCATACGAGGTGGTTTGGTAAATTGGCACAGCCCGCGAACCAGTGGTTGGATCGGGTTTTTGACCACCATGGAGCGCTAAGGTTTCGAATCGGTTGAATTTCACTTCGTCAGCCATGATCAGGACTCCTTGTTTATAATCTTCGAATGCTACGGTTGTTCCGATTCGCGCCATTGCGATAGGCTTCAGTGCCTACGAACCAAAAAACCTCTCATCAGTTGATGAGAGGCTGTAAGTAACCATCGAAAGATAGGTTTGTGCGCCGCCCCTCATCTTCCAGAATGATTCTGTCGGACTTAGCACCAGTCCAAGCATTGCTGCCTGCGGTTGCCGGGGTTTCATAGGGCCGATCCCTCCACCCCTCTGGATGAGTTACGCAAGTGATATTTATTTGTATGCGCTATTTATAACATAGTTAAACAGAATTGTCAAGAATCAATTTCAAGTTACTTAACAATCTTGCTAAACAACCAAAAACCCATTCCTAGCTGATTAGCATCGGAATGGGTTTAGGGCTTGCTAATGGTCTATTCCCAGCGAAATAATTTGGTTGCCGAGCCAAGGCTGACCACGGTCAACAGCGCCAATACGGCCAAACTCGGCCAAATATTGAAACTTGATCCCAACCAATTTGCTTCGATTAATTGCACCAAATGGCGTGCAGGTATCCAAGCGCCAATCTGTTGAAGCAGGCCCGATTGGCCGGTCGTGCTCGAAACCAGCACCACCGCCATTGCCCCAAACACCAAAATGCTCACAACTTGGATGCTGCGGGTATTGCGAATCCGGCTGCCAAGCAAAGCTCCCAAGGCCGAAAAGGCGATTGATCCAACCAAAAAGCTGGCAATCAAGCCAAGTGGATTGGCAGGCAACGGCAATTTTAAAACTACCACGCTGAGTATTAAAACAACCAAGCCACCCAGCAATACCAACAACAAGCCAACCAAGGCTTGAGCCAACAAATAGCGCAACGGCGAGATTGGGGTGATTTGTAAGCGCCGCAACATACCACGCTCACGATAATTCACCAAGCTCATCGGAAACGCCATAATGCCAAAAATCATCGGGCCAAACGCCAACATCATCAAGGCATTGGCGGTTTGGCTCGGTCCAGCCGGCATTTGTAATCCCAAAACCAAGGCCATCACCGCTGGAAAAAAGACAATAAAACTGAGGTTGGTCAGATCACGCCCCATCAAGCGCAATTCAGTTCGTACAATTTGCCAAAAAGCGTGCATACTTCCTCCTGAATAGGTAATTGGGTTCCCTCAACCCCAGCCCCTCTCCCACTGCGGCGGGCGAGGGGAGTTCCAATCATCTTGCTGGGCGGGTTCCCCCTCGCCTCGCGTGCGGGAGAGGGGGTCAGGGGGTGAGGGCATGCCAATCAACTGTTAAACGCAATTAATGGGCGGGCTGGCCGATCAAACGTAAAAAGACATCTTCAAAAGTTACTCGTTCGGGGTGCGGCAAGTCGCGGCTGGGCACTGGTTGTTGGCGCAAATCATGTTGATAGGCCGCAATCATACGATCTGGCGTATCGAGCGCAATCACTGTGCCTTGATCAATCACGGCAATTCGGTCGCATAAACGCTCAACTTCTTCCATAAAGTGAGTTACTAACATCACGGTTTTGCCACGCTTGCGCACATCTTGAATTAAATTCCAGGTAATCCGCCGCGCTTGGGGATCGAGACCAGTCGTCAATTCATCAAGAAAAACAATTTCAGGGTCGTGGATTAGGCTAAGCGCAATAAACAAGCGTTGCTTTTGGCCGCCAGAAAGATTGGCAAAGGCGGTTTTGGCTTGCTCGGCCAAGCCCCATTCTTCGATCACTTTTTGCCAAGGCCGCGCTTGGGGATAAAATGAGCCAAACAATTGCAACGCTTCGGCCACGGTCAGGCGATCAGGCAGAGTTGCTTGTTGCAGTTGCACGCCAATTTTGCTGCGAATATATGAGCCATGCTGCTTCAAATCGCGACCCAAAAGCTGAATCGTGCCAGCAGTTGCCGGGCGTAGGCCAATAATACATTCCACCGATGACGTTTTTCCGGCCCCGTTCGGGCCAACAATCCCAAAAATCTCCCCAGCCTCAACACTGAATGAAACATCTTTGACTGCTTTATGGTTGCCATAGTGTTTTTGCAGATGTTCTACGACCAATACTGGAGCCATCGCATCCTCCTTCAATAGGGTATTCAGCTAGCTTAATTAAACAATGTAGCCTCCCGTAAAACGAGAGGCTAAGCGATACTAAAAGCGATATAGGTTCTAGCGTGGCTCTAGAATCAACGGCACACTGGTTGGAGCAACATCAAGTTCAGCAATTTGCACGCGATACAGCATATACAGCAATTGCAGCTCTTGCATCACGCTCAAGCCCAAGCGATTTTGCACCAAATGCAGATAATTGGGCACAAAGAGTAAGCCTGTCAGTGGATATTCGGCCAAAATGGCTGGTAGTTCAGCTTGATAGCGCTGAAAATGCGCTGTTACGCTCGATTGCAGCTGTTGCTTAGTCTCTGCCAGCTGCAAATCGGCAAAATGGTTGCGCAAATGTTCGCGCCAATCAGCAAATAATGGATACTGCTGGTTGTGGCGTAAGCTACCCAAACGCTGGCGAATTACTGGAGCTTGGCGTTCGTAATGCTGCTCCAAACCTTGAATAAAGGCCGCCCGATCACCCACCACCTGAGCAATCCAATAATCGAGGTAGCTGCGCACAATCAAGGCTTGGACATACGGATCAGGGCTAAATTGCTCCAGCAGATCGTGCACTAATTCAAGCACCCAAAACGAGCGAGCCACACCACTCGCTGCACTGGCCTGCAAGACCCGCAGGCAAATCGCACTGGAATAGGCAAAATGCTGCTCGGCCAAAGTCATACCCAGTGTGCCAGCATATTTGGCATATTCTGGCTCGTAGGTCAGATCGCGCAAGTAGCCTGCTGCATACAGTTCATCAATTGCCTGTGGCGTTTGCGCCAAACCGACTGTCGCGGCATGCTCTTGAAAAAAGCGCAACAACTCAGCATCGAGCAAGGGATCAATTGTAGTTGTGCGCTGTTCAGGCGGGCTTTGGTAGCGCAACCGCACATGATAGCCGCCCTCGCCGTAGCGAATAAAAAACCAGCGATCAATATGTGGCTGCAAGCTGCCGTGCTCACCAAAGGTTTTTTCCCAATCGAGCAGCATGCGATCGCAGACCTGGCGCAGATCAGGCTTGGTTGGGGTTGGCGTATTCGGTGGTTGTAGAAATACTTGGCGATAGTGCCATTGGCTTGGATTCGGCATTAGATTCCCCTTTCCAGCGCAAATTTCAGCTTAATATTGGTTCACCAGCAGTTGTTGTAGGGTTTGATCAGGTTGTTGTTGGCGCTGGCGTTCCAACGAGAGCAACAAACTACACAAATGCGCTTCTTCGGCGATACTCACGCTCAGGCGGTTATGGGTCAGATGAAACAGCGATGAAAGCGCAGCGTAGCTCGAACGAGCCAATTCTTGTTGTTGATTGCGCTTGATCACTGGCCCTGCATAGCGTTGTAAACCCGCCAACCCATTCTGCACAACTTCATGCAACGCTTCAGGCAATAAACTGAGGCGTTGGGCCAACGGCTGTTGATGAAACCGCCAATGTCGTTCGAGCGATTGGGCCACCAACGCATCCGATTGCAAAATAAACTCAACTGGAAATTCAAAATAATCAACCCAGGTTTGGCGCAAGCGCTCAAGCAGCTGGCTAATTTCGTAGCTTTGCAAAAATCCAGCGTGCAACAGTTCATCCAAAAAGATCCGAATGAAGATTTTGCGGGCCACCAAATCAGTTGTATGCGGAATGACATCGAGCGTCGCCCGCGCAATCACGGTTTGCAGCGCATAGTAGTGTTGCAAATCTTCCAGCGAATCGTGATCGCGCCCAATCGCGAGATCATGGCTGATTTCAAGTTGAATTGTGCCAGGCTGAGCCAAGGCCTGTACATCGGTATCCAGCCCCAATTTGCGGTTGAGAATCGCAGCCTGGGCCGAAAGTGGCTGGGCATCGCCACACAAATCAGGATTTTGGGCAAAATAGGCCGTAAAGCGCTCACGAATCAGCGGAATCGCAAACTCGCGCAAAACGTGCTCATCAGCAAAACAGGCGATACGCAGCTGATAGCCGCCTTCAGCAAAGCGCAACCAGGTAATCAACTCAATCTGTTCGTGCAATTGATCGAACAGCGGAGTCCATGCTTCAGCAATCAATCGATCAGCTCTCGGATCATATGGCTCGCTGATATTCTGCGGGCTATAGTAGATTTTGCCATTCAGCACTGCCAAACTCATATGCTGCCTCCCCGATTAAACTCAACCTGAAATTCAATCACATAGGGTTGTTGATCAAGATCAAACCACTGCTGCTGCGGGCTGGGCAGCATTTCTTCAAGCGTCAAGCTAACCTGATCATCAGCAATCACATGGCGCAACATCTGAATGCTGAAATAATTTTCGAAATCGAGCGCCAGTGGTTTGTGGTTGGTCCACATATTGAGATGTTTGCTGCTAAGTGGCCGTTGGATGCGTACAAACACTTCGCTCGGCAGGCCTGCTTGTTCCGCCCAGCTATACCAATTGAAAAAGCTCATAAATTCGTCGTTGGCGACGCTGCTAGGAATCGCGGCAGTTGGCACATTCCAGCTTTCACGTTGCAAGACCAAGCGGCCAATGCGTAAGCGTGGCGTATGGCTGATGGCATTGGTTGGTTGCTTGCGCGAAACCAAGGTTTGCTCACGCGGTCGCAATTGCTCCATGTGATAGCTGCTTGGGCTGAGTTGGGCCAGCACCCGTTGCAAAATTGGTAGCGAAACCATATGCAAAAAGCCCATATACAAGGGCAAAAGCTCTTGTTGGCTGCCATCAGCGTGGCGGTGATAAACTCGTAATTGATCAGCAACCGGATCGTGGGCAAGGCTCAAATCGCCAACGCCATGCTGAATCGCTTGCGAACGATAGCTTGGCTCGTCGGGCGGCACAATCACATTTGCCGTAAATGGCACATGAACTTGGGCATTATGTTCGAGCACCGAAACAATTTCGGCTGGCACGGCTTGAGCGTCGTTATGCAATGGTTGCCATGCCGATTGCACATAGGTTTGCCAGCTTGGCGCAGGCAATAAGCTCAAATAGCGCGTCAAGAAGCGCCCAAAGCCCGGCAAAGTGTAATTCAACACCACCAAATAATCGCCTTGCTCAAGCGCTGTTTGGCTACTGGCGGCCACCTGAAATTGAATACTGGTTGAGCCATAGTGATTATGTTGACCAAAATCGGCGGCAAGTTGCCAAAATGCATGGGGATCAAGCACACATTCTCGGGCTTCGCGCTCAGCATCAAGCGCTTGGTGCAAAAACTGGCCATAACGGCGTTGACGTTGTTGAATAGCGTTAATGCGCGGCATTGGCAGCTCGCCAGAATTGGCCGAGAGCCGATTATATTCAGGCGCAAAGCCTAGAATAGTGTCGGTTTGGCCGCCTTCGCCAAAGGCATGGGTGAAAATATCGAGCAGCCAACTTTGGGCTGGGCCACGCCCGTCGCGCTGAAAACCACACTCCAAAACTGGAGCCAAATCGCTAGCCAAGCTTGCCAATAATGGCTGCCCCAAATGCACCGCTACGTCATCCCAAACTACATCTTCAACGATTAGCGGACCAAGTTGGCTGCTGGTTTGCTTCAATTCGGGCGCAAAGGCCAAGATCTGATCGACGATTTGGCGCATGCTTTGCTCAAGCTGCCAACGTTGAGCAACCGTGGCTTGGGCATAGGCTTGCGCCGATTCAGCCAAACGTTGTAATAATTCACGAATTTGCCCAGCCTCAGCCGAGGGAACATCGGCTAATTGCTCAATCAACACCAGCACTGGATCACGATAATCTGAGGGCAAATCCAAATTGTAAAAGAGCAGGCCGCTGGTGAGCAATTGATTGATCGTTTGGGCAAGTTTGGCAGAGCTTAGCTCAGGATGTTGGGTTTGCAAAAGCTCCAACAATTCGGCGTAGCTCAATTGCTGTTGGTTGGCAAAAACTGCTAACACACTATCGAGCAAGAGCGAACGTTTACCACGGCGTTGCCATGAAGCAAAATATTGGTTGGGGTCATCAAGTTGTTGGCGCAAGCGCGAAAAAACTAAACTCTCGCCATCAACAAAACTACTCGGATTCAAGCGCAAGGGCAAATAAGCCTTGATTGCCGGAATGCGCACCAAAGCATTGCGAATTGCGCCAACCACCGAGCGCCGCAGTTGGCTGACTGCCCGCGCTTGGGGCATTTGGCCTTCAATCACAATCGGTTGAGCCAATGTTGGGTCAGCCGAGCCGAGCACCAAAGGGCCAAAATGGCTAAATGGGCTGGTTTTGCCGGCCATGCGCATCAGATATTGGTAGGCTCCAACTTCGGTTTTGCGTTCGCGGCTGCGCAACTGGCTGGGATCGGCGTTGATATAGCGCGGCAAGCTGCTAGCCAAGGTTGAGCTAGCCACTTGCACCGCTTTTTGAAAGGCTGGCTGGGCATAGCTTTGTTGCAACAAACGCCGTTTGGCTTGTAATTCTTGTTCAAACACCAACCGAGCCTCGCGCCAAGCCCGTTGCAATTGCTGCAAGGTGCGGCGAAACCGCAGCACCTGCCCGCGCAAGCTTGGATGCTCCAGATTGCGCAAGCTAGCGACATCGCTGCGCAAGGGCAAACGGCGATTGAAAATATCGCGTTTTAGGGCCACCAAGCTGCTTTTAAGCGAACCCTGGGTTGTGCCAATTAATGTGTAGAGCACATCAACAATTGCCTGGGTATGGTTATCGAGCCAGCGTTGTTGGCGCAAAATCACTTGAAACAGACCAATCGTGCGCTCAAACTTTAGGTTATGTAAATGGTTGTAGCTTGTTCCAGCCAAGCGTACCAAGACGGGCGAAGCAGGTTGCCAGGTTGGTTGGACAGGTTGATCAGCGGCGATCACAATGCTTGATTGATAAACATCAGTCATGGCCATGCTCCTTATAGTGCTGCGGCGTACATTCGCAGAATCGTGAAGCCATAGCTGGCAAAATGAAAGCCGATGTTGAACATAAAGAAAACCGTCCAGAGCAATGAAACTAAGGCATACATGTTATAGGCCCATTGCCATCGCCCTGATTGTTGCTCACTCAGCGGGTCGATAATCGGCGCAGCGCCAAACCAACCGCGTATGTTGTTGACGATGTTGCGCACAGTACGGCGGCGCAAATTGGGCTGCTCCAGTAAATTGGTAATAATCCAATAGCCATCCATGCGCGAAACAAATGGATTGAGGTTGATCAAACAGAGCAAGGCTGGGATGCCGCTATAGGCAAAAGCAATTTCATAGGCCAAACTATCGCGCGGCAAAAGCCAAAGCAAACTAGCAACGACCCCAAACCACAGCGCATCGACTAAGGGGCCAGCCGCTGCCACCGAAGCTCGCCGATATTTGCTCGGCACGCGGTAAATATCGCTGGTATCGGTAAAGAAAATCGGGATAAACCACCAGAGCAAGCCCATCCCAAAGCCAGCTGGCTTGGCTCCAGCCATGCGACAAGCCACAGCGTGGGCCAATTCGTGAGTCGCAATCTCGACCAGAAATAGCCCAAACAGCCAGAAAATCAGGTGCTTGCTGGCATCGGGGTGGGCTAGCATCAAGGGCGAAACCAACATCACGCCTTTGGTTACGATGTAGGTCAAGCCCACACCCAACAAACCAAGCATCAACAACCAAGTGACTGGATTCCACCACCAGCGCTGCCAAGCTACAATCCGTTCAATAAAACTATCGCCGCGAATCAGCGTCCAATAGAAACCACTGCGACGGCCCAAACGTGGGGCATCTTCTGAATCAGGAGTTGTGTTGGCCCAGGTTTCATGGACTAATAAACGGTGACGAGCGCATAAATCGCAAAAATGGCGAATCTTTTCAATGCTGACTTCAATGCCATAGCGTTGTTGCATTTCGGTTTGTAGCTGCTCGATTGAACGCTGACCATTCAGCAATTCCAAAATCCGCACGCCAACCACATTGGTGCGCATAAACGATGGCGAAGCTGGGCGGCCAACCACATATTGGTTGGTTTGCTGTTGGCTAAATGGCGAAACTTGCACATCATCAACAACGTGCGGGCGATAGTCGGTGCTGGCCTCAAGCGCAGCAAAATCATTCAGAGTTAAAGCTGGGTTAGTCATGAGTTTGCTCCTTGTGAGGATAGCCAGCAGCAAAACCGATTAAAACCTGGGTTTGATAGTCATCAAAGCCGAGCCAACGGGCTAATTGGCCTTGAATCACGCTGCCAGTGGCACAACCGATCATGCCGACGCGCTGAGCTGCAACATATAAACGCTGCAAATGTGCGCCGGCATCAAGCAAGGCCTGGCGATAGCCGCGATCACCAGCTTGGTTGATCGCGCTGGGCAGCGAGGTTAGCACTAACACAATCAATGGTGCTTGCAAAAATTCACGTTGAAAGCAATAGCGTTGCAATGGCTCCAGCGGATCGGCAGTACGCAATACGGCTAATTGATGGGCGGCGGGGTTATACACATAGCCACCCAAGGCCAAATCGGCGGATTTCAACACCAGCGGCGCAAGCAGGCTCAAGGGCTTGGTGGCTGGGTTGAGCGGGCGACTGGCATGCTCCAAAAAGGTCGCCAAATCAGCCAAATTCACTGGACGCTCAGCATATTCACGCAAACTTTGGCGTTGATTAATCAGTTGTTGATAGTTCAAATGGGTTGGATAGGCCGCTGGCAAAGCGATTTTGGCCTTGGCTTCAAACAGGCCTGACCACCATGAGCTAGCAAGCTGATTTGTCTCAGGCAGTGGGTTGCCCCGTTGCAAGCTTGTCCATTCGTGAATATAGGAACTGGCACTCACGCCAGCACCGAAGAAATGTTCGCTCATTGCAGCACCTCAGGATTGGGCGCAACCAGCCGCAGCACCAGCAACGGGGTTTCGCTTGGGCTATAGACCTGGAGCAGATCGCGCAGCTCTTGATCGTAGAAGGCGCTGATTTGCTCGATTTGCCAGCCTGCCGCAGCTGCCAAAAATTCAATTGCCTGCGCGGCAACGCCACAATCGTAGAGCGCGATCCGATACGATTTTGCGCCATATTTGCCTTCAACCCGCCCAATCGCCGCCGTCAGCACAATCAAACCCAAGGTTTGTTGATTCAGCGGATCACTGGGGAAGGCTTTGGCAACGTCATCCCAGCTAAACTGTGGGCGCATTGCTTCCAACGAAGCGTCATGTTGGTTCAAGTGATAGATGCCAGCCGCCAAATTGCTCAGCTTGTGATTGAGCAAATAGACCGTTTGCGAGGCTAGATTGCCGCCCGAAGGTACAAAACGTTGGCCAGCGGCGATCACCTGGGTGGCTGGCTTGCGCACAAATGCTTGCTCAAACAGCCAAGCCAAGGGCGCAATCGAGGTTTGAACTGGCAGTTGAACGCTCAGATCAACAGTTGAATCAGGCTGCCATTGGCCTTGCAATTCGCCCAGGGCATAGCGTTGGCTATTGGTATAACCCTTGGCTCCACTGACGATTGCAATCGCATTTTTTGGCGCATAATGCTGCTGATGCGCCTTGGGGAAAATCGCGTAACTGCGCTCATCGGTGTTGGCGTGATACCACAGCGGCAAATTCTCGAAATGGCCCGCGCCCACCAACAGATCGCGGGGCGCATCGAGGTTGGGCTGGCCGCAAACTGGGCACAACACCAAACGATGCACCGATTGCGCCACAAATTCAAGCGTCGTTGGATCAAGCACATAACGCACGCCGCCCGTAATCACCGGACTCAAACCCGAAATTAGGTTGCCAACCACTAAACTTGCTTGGCTCAAGGCTAACTGCTCGTTGAGGCTCAGCGGCGCGGTTGGCTCGCTTAATTGAGGTTCGTGGCTATCAACTTGCTCGGCACAGGCATAACAGCCAGCTTCACCAGCAAAGGTGGTTGGGCCAAGTTCAATATGCTGTGGGTGCAGCCAAAGTCGGGTAAAGCGAGTTTGCGCTTGAATTGCCCGTTGATTGAGCGCTTGGGTTAATTCGGCCTGCGCCGTGCTGGTCAGCAGACAGATCAAGCCATCGTGATGCTCAGCTAACCAATGATCAACTGCTGCAGGTAATTGATCAGCCTGCGGAACTTGAAGATCAAGCGCCAAATGTGGCAGGGCATAGGTTGTGGTTGGAGCTGAATTGGCCAGCCAAGTGGCGCGGCCTAAGCCAGCTTGCGCCAATTGATGCAGCAATGGAGCAACCAAGCGTTCGCCACCAATCAACAACAAAGGCGTTGTTTGCAAGCGTTGCAGCACTTCATAACGATTGCGACAGACCCGCGTTTGGTCAACAAAGCGGCTGTAAAAAGCTAGTTGTTGACTGAACGCACGGGCAACTTGCGGATCAAGTGTATTGCTCGGCAATGGGCCTTCTTCAAGCACCCCCTGCACATGCAACAACTGCAAGCTATCGTCAATCGTTGTGGGCTTGAATTGGGCCAAGCGTTCGCCAATCGTTTCGCGGGTGTTGAGGCCATTCAGCAAGGGCAAGAGTTGCGGCAGCAGATTGCGCACCGCTTTGCCACGCAACACCACATCTTGCGGCCCGCCCAGCAACAACAACAGCTGTTCGTTATGCCAAACTCGGGCAATTTCATCGGAGATCCGTGGGCGAGTTGGAAGTTGCACCTGCGGATCGCTCTGGAGTTGGCTGTGTAAATCAATTGCCTGGGTCATAGTGCCACCTCGCGGGCTTGCAAGCTTAATTTGGCCACCACCTGAGCTAATTGATCACGGCCAATCCAAGTAGTATTTTGCTGACCACCACAGGCTGAACAGTTTTCAAATGGCTCAACATGATTGCGGCTCACGCCAAGATTGAATGTATCCCATTGAACTTCGCGGCCCAGCGCCAACGGTGGTTGTTGGCCAAGCAATAAGCGCTCGATTTCGACCAAGCCATAGCTAGCAGCCAATTGATTGAGCGCCGCCAGCGAGGGCTGAAATAACGCTTGTTGTTGCCGCCGCAAAAAGCCATCACGCGCCTGCCAGACATCATTGCGGGTTTCGCACGAGCGTAATCGCGCTTGATAGCAGGCATAACAGGCGGTGTGATTGGGCAAAATCGTCGGCCCCAAGGTAATTTGTGCGCCCCACAGACTGAGCGCAGTCCATGGCGTGGCAGCCCGTAAACTGGCTTGATTCAGGGCTTCGGCTACTACCGGATAAGGCCGCTGGGTGATTAATGCAGCGGCGTGATAGCGACTGAGCAGCAAGCCCAAACCACCAGCAGCGAAGGGTCGCGCTAGCAGCTGAATTGGAAACGTGCTGGTCAATTCGCGAATCTGTTGTGAAATTGGGCCATGATCGGCGCTGGATAAGGCGGCAACGGTCACCTGGGCTAAGGGCAGTTGCCCCAAGCGAGCCAAGAGTGCCTGCGCCATCACTGCATCGGTCACCAAAAGCAAGCGAGCTGAGCGATTTTCGTGTAAACCTTGGGCAAACAGCCATTGCTGATGGGTTGCCACAAGGGTTGAATAAAGTTGATCCATCGGGCAATCCTTTCAAACTAGGCAAATGGCTGAGGCCAATGGTTTAATTCAGCTTCGGCCAAAACTGGGTAGCCCATGCGCTCCGGCACGCTATATAAGCGCGGCGTAGCCAAAAAGCGGGCATTATAGTTACAACTGAAGGGCATTAATTGCGGCGCAACCACTTTGATCGTATACAAACCAACTTCGCGCAAGGCTGGCAAGGTCAAATCGACCACAATCAGTTCCAGCCCAGCCCGCCGAAAAATATCGATCAAGCGTTGGGCTTCGACCGCAGGATCAGGATGATCGAGCCGTGGCAGTTGGTCGAGCGTGCGCCAGCGAGTTTGCTCAAACAAGAAATCAAAGGCTGGAGCGGTGGCCGCATCGGCATAGTAGGCAGCGCCATCACTCAAGCGCATAAAGGTGCGATAATCGGCAGGATCAAAGGGCAGCGGTTGGCTCAACGAATGCTCGATACCAATCCGCGAGGCTGCCGATTCGTCGAGCACTTTGCTGGGCAAGGCCAATGGATTGGTGCGGGTGGCCGACATCACCATTGTGCGTAGCCGACCATGGGGCGCAACTTGGACTGCATAGATCGTCGCAACCCCTAGATCGGTGGTTGCATCAAAAAAATAACTCTGAATTTGAGCCGCTTCGACCCGACTCAAACGTTCTTGGAAGGCTGGATCAGGGAATTCGCGCAAATCAACTTGGGGCAATGCCAACTTTTGCCACCAGGCAATACTCAAGGCATCGCGTTCGATCGCCTCGCCAATCCCAGTTACAATTGCTTGTTCGTAGCTGGCTGCCAGCGCCGTGCCAGTTGAAATCGAGGTGGTAAAGGTTTCGCCAGCATATTCAGGATGCATCCCAACATAGACCCCAATCGCCGGAACATACATCGGCTGGCCTGAAATCAGCGAATAGCCTTCGACCCAGCGCATGGGTTGGCGGTTGCTCGGCGGCGTGGTTGGGTTGGCGGGGTTGCGATATTCAGCATCAGAACAGCGGGGAAATAACTCTAAATCAACTGCTTCAATACCCAACTCTTGGCGGGTCGCCACAATAAAGTTTTGATGGGCATGCTTGACATTGCAATAACGTTCGAGTGCTTCACAATAGGATTTAGCCTTAGCCCATTCACGTTCCAAAAATACACCCGTGCCAGCTGGAGACTCGGCCATAGCCAGTTCGGCACAATGAATGTTGGTACTATAGACTGGAATTGCAGGATTGCCAGGCGTGCGCGGTAGTTCGGTCGCAGTGCCCAAGATTCCGGTGCGCGGATTCACCAACGGCGCAACCCGCGTCAAAATGTCATCAATTGATAAGAACGTCTTTGACATGATTACACTCCGTTAGCCGATGGTTGATGAAGTTGCTGTAGGGAATCGATTGGGTAGTTGCGGAAGGACGAGCAGCGCAAACATAATGGGTCACGCGGCAAACGGCCTAATTGACTGGTTCCATCAGCCCGAATCACCAGAATGCGGGCGGCGAGCTGTTGCAATTGATTGGTGAGCCAACGGGCAGCAGTTTGCCAAGCTGGCAGCGCCATCAGATAATCGCTGGTTGCGGGAGTGGGAAAAAGAGCGTTATACCGTTGAAAACAATCAACACAGCAATAATCATCAGCGCCAAACAATGGCCCAAGCCGCAGCGTATGCACCAATGGCTGAAGCACTACCACCAGCAATGGAGTGGACGCGACGAACGAGATTAAGCGATCGGCTTCCTCAACCTGGTTGGTGCAAATCCATAACCAGCTGGCGGGGCGTTGCGCGGTGGCTTTGTGCTGAAGGGATACACCCAAATCGGCTAGTTGTTCGAAGAGTGCGGCGTTTGAGGTTGAAGCATTCGCGAGCAAAAATCCATCCATCGTCATACTCCATTTAATCAGTCAAGGCTCCAGACCCTTGCGGTAGCCGGAGCCTGTGCTGTGTAGTCATACTTCCACCATATTTGGTACAGTGCTTAGGGAAGGTGCAAGCAGCAGAAGCAGTTTCCTGCTGCCTGGCTCCCTTACATCACACTATTGAGCTTCGATTGCAGCTGTACAGAAGGTGCTGACGGTACAAATCGTGCCTGAGGTGCTGAGTGAACCCAATGATGAGACACAAGCAGCAGCAACGTTGGTTACATGCTCTTCCAACTCATCAGCAAACAATTCGGTTTCGGCGGCGGTCACTTCAGCATCGATCAAGTTCTTTACATCTGACATAAGAGCATTCCTCACAAAGTAGCTAAGAGAGCCAGGCTATTTTTCAGCGACACCGGCGGTACAGAAGGTGCTGACGGTACAAATCGTGCCTGAGGTGCTGAGCGAACCCAACGATGAAACACAGGCGGCAGCGGCGTTGCTTACATGCTCTTCCAACTCATCAGCAAACAATTCGGTTTCGGCGGCGGTCACTTCAGCGTCGATCAAGTTTTTTACATCTGACATAAGAGCATTCCTCGCTAACTAAGAGTGGCTAATCCGATTTATTGGGCTTCAATGGCGGCGGTGCAGAAGGTGCTGACGGTACAAATCGTGCCTGAAGTGCTGAGTGAACCCAATGATGAGACACAGGCAGCAGCGGCATTGGTTACATGCTCTTCCAATTCATCAGCGAACAATTCGGTTTCGCCGGCGGTCACTTCAGCATCGATCAAATTCTTTACATCTGACATTGGGAGAATCCTCGCTAACTAAGAATGACAATTCAATTTATTGGGCTTCGATGGCGGCGGTGCAGAAGGTGCTGACGGTACAAATCGTGCCTGAGGTGCTGAGCGAACCCAACGATGAGACACAGGCAGCAGCAACGTTGGTTACATGCTCTTCCAATTCATCAGCGAACAATTCGGTTTCGGCGGCGGTCACTTCAGCATCGATCAAGTTCTTTACATCTGACATTGGGAGAATCCTCGCTAACTAAGAATGACAATTCAATTTATTGGGCTTCGATGGCGGCGGTACAGAAGGTGCTGACGGTACAAATCGTGCCTGAGGTGCTGAGCGAACCCAACGATGAAACACAGGCGGCGGCAACGTTGGTTACATGCTCTTCCAATTCATCAGCGAACAATTCGGTTTCAGCGGCGGTCACTTCAGCATCGATCAAATTCTTTACATCTGCCATGGGGTGGTACTCCTGTTAGACTAAGCAATTGTGCGTTTGTCAGCTGTGGGTGCGCACCTCGTTGTTGACAGGGCTATTACACCATATCGCCATGGCGTAAACTATTGGGCCAACGATAGTTAAACCGATATAAGAGCGATATATCAGCTATCGCTCTTGGTTAAAATACATTAATTAAACGTGTAAAAAAGTGAAGTGTTATAAGGAAATACGTTCGAGGCGTTTTCGAATGCGCTCAGCAGCACTAGCATTGCCCAACATGTGGTAGATGTCGATCAGGCGCAAGTAAGTTGGTTCGTGATAGGGGTCATAGCTCAACAAACGCTCAGCATAGGGAATGGCCTCAGCAGTCGGGCCATAAGCCAACAATAATTCCAAATAATCGCTGGTTGCAGCCACAAATTGGCTCAAAGCTTGCTCACGCCAATCCAGCACCCATTCGGCGTAAGCAATATCGCTTAATAAATCGTCCTGATATAAGGCCAAGGCTGCTTGATAGGCTTGCAAAGCGGCGGGCATGGCTCCCTGCTGGCGTTGCTTGGCGGCAGTTTGGAGCAAGGTTTGAAATTCAGCATAATCAGTATCGATCTGTGCCTGTGGATTTAAACGCAAGCCCGCTGCTTCGCTCAAGACAAAGGCCGAATTAGCGCCGCCGCTGCGTTCCGGCTCTAGCACATGCAACAGGGCATTCAAGGTCACGCGCAAGGCTCCATCAGCGGCTTGCGGCGTAAGATCAGGCCAAAAGTGCTCGATCAAGGCTTCACGGCTGATAATTCTTGGGCGTTGCAGCACCAATAAGGCCAATAGTTGGCGTGCCTTCTCGCGTGACCACTCGTTAGGATCGACCAATTCCGTGCCACGCCAAAGTTGCAAACTACCAAAAAGCTGGATTTTCAGCGCATAGGCTGGGCGCTGGCGAATGCTAGTTAAGCTGTGTTGGGCAATTTTGCGCTGCTGGGTTGAGGCTTGTTTAATCACTTCTTGCAAACGCTCAAGGCTGGCTGCTGAGCCATATAAGCCCAAAAGTTGCAAGAGCGCGGCTTGTTGTTGCGGCTGCTCGGCATACAGTTTCCAACAAATCTCTTCTAAAGCCGCTCGATCACGCTCAGCTAAAAATTGGGCGATTCGCTGTGGCGCGATTCCCGTGCGCAAGCCCAATTCTACCAACAGCGTGGTTAAATGCAGCGGCGTTGCGTTCATATGGCGGTCGCCATCGGATAAGTAATCGCGCCAAATCGTGGTCGCTTCAGCAATTAACTGCGGGCTAGGCTGAAGTTGCCAACGACTAGCCAGCTGCACCAAGCCTGCTCGCAAGCGTAAAATCGGCGATTGAGCGGCCTCGATCAGCGGTTTGGCACGCTCCAAAGCCGCCAAGGCCCGTTGATATTCGCCACAGCAAAACCAGGCTTGCGCCAACATCAACCACATGCGTGGATCAGCTCCATACAGCGCATCATCGCGAATCAAGCCGCGTTCGCTGAGCGTTGCATCATGCTGCGCCAGCTTAATTTCGCCCAAACTAGCCCAAGCAAAGGCGCGTAGTGCAAGCAAGCGATTGCGCATAATCGAGGGCAATGGCTCATCGCTGGGCAAGAGCAATTGCTGAATCAAACGCTCAGTCGTTGGCCGATCAGCTTCCAACAAGGCCAAACCGAGTTTCGTCCCGCGAGTTTGCAAACGAGTCAAACGCACGCCATAGCGTTCGCTTAAACGGCTGGCTTGATCAGCTAAATCTTGGGCAGCGATGCGATCGTCGGGCGCGGCACGGCTCATCAAGCAGGTTGCCAACAAATCGAGCAAACTCATGCGCATAGCTGGTTCGGCTTGAACTTGGGGGTGTTGCAACCAAACTTCGAGCCATTGAATGCCCTCATTCGGCAAGGTCAAAATCGTATACAAACCGCCAACGACGCAGGCCGCCACCCAACGCCAAAAGAAGGGCAATTCGCTTTGGGCTAAACTTTGAGCCGTCGCCAAGGCCTTGATATAGCGGCCACGCTTAATTTGAAACAAGAGCAAGGGAAATTTCAACAAATCACGGCGTTGGCGATACCAAACGAAGCTTTTGAGGCTAAAACTTTCACGCGCCACCGCAATCAAGGCTTGCTCATCGCCCTGCCAAAAATAGATCAAACATTGTTCGCCAACTACCTGAAAAGCCTCGGCATAACGTTGCTCAGCTCGATAGCGTTGAGCCGCTTGCGCCAAGGTTTGGGCGGCCAACCCAGGATCGTGTTCGCGCAAGGCCAGACCATCCAGATGCAGCAATTCGGCAGTTTGGCGCTCGGTTGCTGGCAGTTGTTGGAGCCATTGCAAGACTGGCTGATGTTGAGCCAACAGCTGCAAACCATGGTGCTTAAGCTGCTCGGCCACCTGCGCCCATTGTCCCAAACGACACCAAACATCCAAGGCTGCCGCCAGATGCCCCTGCTGCTCAAACCATGTGGCCGCTTGGGCCAACAATTGGGTGATTTCAGCCAACGGTTGTTGGCGCAGCACTTCCAACCAAAATGGCTCAAAGCGCCACCATTCGGCGTGATCAGGCAGTACAAAAAGATTGTAATGCCACAAACTAGCTGGATCAGGCGCGGCCATCGCTGTGAGCACCGCTTGATTAAAAAAGGGCAAGAGCGCGGCAAATTGGGCAGTGCGCCGCACCGCCTCAGGCAGTTGCCCCAACACATCTTGGGCAAGAAAATCGCTGACCGTGCCTTGATAGCCTGAGGGCAAGGCTCGCCACAAGCGCAAACCGGCAGGCCAGCCATTGGTTGCTTGCCAAGCTGCTTGGCGTTGGCTCGGGCTTTGGGTAGGCAATAGCTCCTGTAATTCGGCTTGGCTAAATCGCAATTCAGCGGCAGTTAATTGGCGATACTGCCCCCGTGCCGCCAAGCCAGCCCAATCAAGCTGTGGCAATTGGCGGCTGCTCAAAATAAGATGCAGGTTGGTTGGCGCAAAACGGGCCAATTCATTCAACAAACGCCAAGCACTAGCCTGCAAATGTTGACAATCATCAAACACCAAGGCAATTCGGCGCGGAGCCAAGGTGGCCCAGCAATCAAACAAATCGGCCAAGCTATTGATTGGATTGATTTGAGGGAAGCGGGCTTTGGTTAGGCTGCTCAACAAACGCTGAAGCTGATCAGCCTCGGTTGGGCTGTGCAGGCCATACCACAGCCAATCACCACCCAGCGTTTGCTGCATCCACTGGGCTAGCGCAGTGGTTTTGCCATAGCCAGCCGCCGCCACGACCATCGTCAAGCGACATGACCAACACGCCTCCAATTGAGCTTGAAGGCGTGGGCGTTGAATCAAATCATCATTCAGTTGGGGGTAATCAATTGCATATTGCACAACCCTAAGTTTAGCATAAAACTTATTCGTCGCGCAGCACATGCAGCGGGCGCAGATGGGCGGGTCGCCAAGCAACCCCCAAGGCAGTCAACAGCGCTAGGCCGATTGCAAAGCCAAAAATCAGCAAACCTGGCAAGGCATCTAGCCCAAGCCCAGCCTTGGGTTCAAGCGTATTAATCACTGTGATCGCAAGCCAAACTGCCAGCATACCAGCGCTACCAGCAATCAAGCCGACCAAGCTATATTCCATGCTGATGCTGCGCAATAAGTGCGCAGTGCTATAGCCAACCGCCTTGAAAATGCCCATCTCGCGGCGACGTTCAAACAATGCCAAACCAACGGCATTGGCGATCAGCACCATGCCCGCCACAAACGCCAAGCCAGCCACCGCCACCACAAACAAGCCTAACGAGCGATAGATCATTTGAGTAGTGTTATACATTTCAACTTCGTTATAAACAAAGGCTTGGGGAATCGCCTGATTAAACGTGTTGGTCGCAGTGCTCAATTGGTTAATCGGCAGATTGAGCACATAAATCAGCGTAACAGGTTGTGCAACCAATTGCGACACAGCGTCAGGGCCAATCACAATGGCGCTCGATGCTTGGCTAGCTTGATTTTCGTAGCGCCCAACCAAGCGAACGTTTAATCGACCGTTCGATCCAATCAATTCTAGCTCAGTGCCAAGCGGAATTTCGCTGAAAAACCATGTTGAAAACATCACTTGATCAGCCGCAGCCTGCCATTGGCCTTCGGTCAGCTGAATATCGCCGATTTGCGTGGCTGAGCGGGCCGAGGTTTCAAATTTCACGCCTTCAAGCTCGGGCAACGAAGTCTCAACTTCCAACAATTGAATTGGCTCAAGCGTTGGTTGCTGCAACTGTTGCAAGGTTTGGGCAACCTTGGAGGCCTCGCTGGGGGCAGTAATCACCCACATCGCCCGATTGAGATTGGTATTTGGATCGGCGCGGGCATCAAGTTCTTTTTGGACCGTCAATAAGGCTGCTGCCGAAAAGCCAATCGTAAACACCCCGATCGCCAAGGCGATAATTGCAAAGGCAGCCCGCTGACCATTGCGTTGCATATTGCGACTGGCCAAACGCAGCCAATAGCCAGGCAACGGCGTTTTGGCAACCAACAACAAAATCGCTTGAAACAGCCAATTGAGCAACGCCAAGCCCAACACCGCTCCCGCAAACAAGAGCATGCCCGCAACAAACGAACCCATGCTAATGCTAGCAACCACGGCAAACATGGCCCCTAGGGCTGTATACAACCCAACCATGGCGCGGCGGGTCGTCGGGTTAACTTCGATCGGGCCAGAACGTAGCAACGAGCCAGGTCGTACCGCATTGGCTTTTACAATCGCCACCATGCCAAAGATCAAGGTTGTGGCGATGCCCAAGCCAATTGCCCCACCCAAAATTTGCCAATCGACGACGGTTGGTAGGATGTAGGCGCTGCTACGTGCAAACAAATCGGTGAGTTGATCGCCAATTAATACGGCGGCCACAGCACCCAAGATACTGCCAATCAGTCCAAGCAACGCCGTTTCAAAGCCAAACAGCAACAACAATTGTGGGCCACGATAGCCTAAGGTTTTGAGGATGGCGATTTCGTTGCGGCGACGTGCAAGCACAACTTGCATGGTATTGGCCACGCCAATTCCGCTGACGATCAAGCCCAACACGCCAGCACCGCGCAAGGTCATATTGAATAAACCAGCGGCATCCGATGGCTCGCTACTGACGGTGGCAACCGACCAACCAGCTTGCTCTAGCACGCCAACTTGCACACCTTGCTGGCCCCAAACCACCCTCACTGAGTTCAAATTGGCTTCAGGGTAAATTTCGTGGGCCGTCGCCAGGCTAAAAAATAAGCTACCAGCGCTCTTGTTCGGCACTTGATCCACCAAACCAACCAATTTCAGGCGTTTCGGCGTTGCCCCTTGATCAACCAAAATCACCAGTTCTTGGCCAATCGTCAGATCATGCTGAATTGCCAAAAGCTCAGTAGCCACCAAGGCATCGGGCTGGCTCAGCAACTCGCTCATGCTGGCGTTGGCGGGTTGGCTCACATGCAATTCGCCCAACAACGGGTAGCTCTGTGGATCAATCCCATAGCCAATATCACCAAAAATCACATGATCGCCGCCAGCAGGCTTGAGCAACCCAGGCGGAATTGCCGAATAAACCACATAGCCGCCAATCACGCCTGCTTGTTTCCATTGTTCAAGTTGGGCTTGTTGTTCAGGGCCAATTGAGCCGTTAGGCCAATCGAGCATGGCATCGCCGCCAACACTAACCCGATTTTCAATAAAAATTTGATTGATCGCCGTCGATAAACTTTGCATCGAGCCAAGCGACATCACGCCAAAGCCAATACAGATAATTGCCAACAGCGTGCGCTGACCACCCAAGCGTAACGAGCGCCAAGCATAATTAAAGGTAAAACCCAAACCCATGATTAAACCCTCGCGCTATCGTGGCGAATCTGGCCATCAACAAGATACAATTGGCGATCAGCCCGCGCAGCCACATCAGGATCATGGGTCACCATCACAATTGTAATGTTGAGTTGGCGGCGTAAATCGGCAAATAATTCAAGAATTTGCTGGCTGGTGGTGCTATCAAGGTTGCCAGTTGGCTCATCGGCAATCAGCAATTGCGGCGTGGTAACCAAGGCGCGGGCAATCGCCACCCGCTGTTGCTGGCCGCCCGAGAGTTGGGCTGGCCGATGATCGCGCCGATCGTCGAGGCCAACCAATTCGAGCATGGCCTTGGCGCGTTGGCTAATATCGCTGCGATTACGATGCACAAATAAAGGTGCTTCAACATTTTCTTGGGCGGTCATGGTTGGAATCAAATTGAACGATTGAAAGACCACCCCAATCATTTGGTTGCGCAAACGCGCCAATTGCGGCTCGCCCATGTTGGTAATATCAACATCGTTTAGGCGTACATGGCCTTTGCTCGGTGTATCCAAGCCTGCCAAAATGCCTAGCAAGGTCGATTTGCCTGAGCCAGATGGGCCAGTCAAAGCCACCCACGAGCCACGGGCAATTTCCAACGAAATTCCATTCAGAATCGTCAAGGTGGTTGTGCCAAGTTGCACTGTATGCACAACATCGCGCATCAGAGCGACTGGCGCGGTATTTGAATGTGTCGCAAGCATGTACATTCCTTTATGTAGAACACAGAGCATCTGAGGCTTTACGTTCCCTCACCCCCGACCCCTCGCCCACTGCGGCGGGCGAGGGGAGTTCAAACCTTCATGGTGGTATGGCGGGAGAGGGGGTAGCTTACAAGGGTAGGTTTTAAGCTCCCTCACCCCCGACCCCTCTCCCACTGCGGCGGGCGAGGGGAGTTCCACGCTTCATGATAGAAGGCTTCCCCCTCGCCTCGCTCGACGGGAGAGGGGGCTAGGGGGTGAGGGCAGGCCAATAGCCAATAGCCTCATCAATCTTCGTGTGCTTCGTGGATCAAACTTAACTGATCCCTGAATTCTGATCCCTCGTCCCTGATCCCTCATTGTTTAGGCCGCTTGAACTTGTGCTTGGCGGGCGATTTGAGCCAAGGCTTGCTCAATCGTTTCGGGCTGTTCGAGCCGGGCAATCGCCTGCGCCCCCAAATCGTGCCAAAGCCGTTGTTCATAGCCAACACCGCTGGTCAAAACAACGATTGCTGGGCAATTTGGCCATTGGGTCAAGCTTTTGAGCGCAACCAAGGGATTAATATTCAACATCGCGGCATCAAGCACCACAATATCTGGCTGAAGATTGGGCAGCAATTGCAGCGCCTCAGCATGAGTAATATCAGCAATTAATTCATAAGCAGGGTTTGGATTGATTAAGCTATGCAGCATGGCACGACGGCTGGCGATGCTGATTGTGGCAATCGATAAACGGTGCATAAAGCCTCCTTGTGATGGGCTTTAGCATAGGCGGCAAGTGTTACCGCCGTATCACGAAGTTGTCGCAAAATTGTCGCAGACAAGTGGATATTATCTCAATCATCCACTTAAATTCTTACCTAGATAGGAGAATATTCAGCCCTAAAATACCAAAGGCCGCTCACCCGCCACTTATAGGGAGCTGACAAGGGTAGGTTTCAATCGCGTTCCGCATTGAACCACCAATTCCGTGGTTCATCGGTGGAAGATTGCTCTCCACAAATCGCACTTGAGGGGGTGCAGGGGGATGAAAACCCCCTGCGTTTCCCGCCTCGAGGCGGGACGGAAGGGTGGTGATTAATGGTTGGTAAACCCTATCCTTGTAAAGAGAGGGGTTGGATTGAGGAAATACGATTTAGGCTTTGGGGAAACAAATACAAAAGCTGGTGCCAACGCCAAGCTGGCTTTCAACTGCTACCGAACCAGCCATCGATTCAGTAAGTTCTTTGACCAACGCCAAGCCTAAGCCTGCACCTTGATATTGTTCGTTGGCGCGATTGTTGGCACGATAAAAACGCTGCCAAATTGCGCTAAGTTCGGTGGGGTCGATGCCGCTGCCAGTATCACGAACATAAATATCAATCGAGTTAGCCTGATTAAGCGCTTGTACCACCACCAAACCACCAGGCGGAGTGTAGCGCAAGGCATTATGCAGCAAGTTACGCAAAATCTGCTCAAAGCGTTGGGGATCAATCAGGGCTTGATCAAGCTCAGCAGCACAATCGGCCAGCACTTCAACCCGCGATTGTCGCCAAGCCAACGGCTGTACTGTTTGTACGATGCGATTGATTAAGGGAGCTACAGCATGCGCTTCAAGCTTGAGGGTCAAACGACCAACCTCACTCGCCGAAAGCAAAAAGAGATCTTCGATTAGTTGTTGCAAACGCAACGTTTCGCGCTCCATCACGAGTAAATCGCGCTGAACTTGCGGTGCTAAGGCTTGTTCGGTTTGCAAGCTCGATTCTAGGTAGCCGCGCAGGGTGGCAACCGGCGTGCGTAATTCGTGCGAAACGCTGGCAACTAAGGCTCGCCGATCATCAAGCAATGCCGCCACCCGATCGCGCTCGGTTTTCAGGGCATTGACGGTAGTGGACAATTGCTCAGCCATTGCATTGAAATTGGCTTGGAGTTGGGCAATCTCATCAGTACCATTGACCACAATTCGCGAACTATAATCGCCTTCCCGCAAGGCCGTGGTAGCGTTAGCAAGGGCGGCGATGCGCTGCATAATGCGCCGCACCAACATGTATGAAAGCAGCATAGCCACTGGCAGAAACACAAATAAGCCGATCACCATGAGCACGCCATAAATTGAGCCGAGCAACGAATATTGCACCACATGTTCAATCAAAAACACCACAGCATCATTCGATTGGCTTAATTCTTCGCTGCGCAACTGGATCGAAAGCAGTACCATGCCCATGCCAAAAATCAGCATCAGCACAAACACAATCGTCAATTGATCGTGAGTTAATGTCCAAAGCAATGAGCGTTTGCGCAAGCGATTCCACCAGCGCCAGACGCGCATCAAAAAGCGTGTGCCCAAAAATGTGATGCCATGCAGCGCAAAGAAAATCAGCATATCTGGGAACGACTGAGCAAAATCACCATCATTCCAAGGACTCATAATCCGGGAAAGTTCATGCCACGAAATCAGGCCGCCCAGCCCCACGAGGCAAATCATCGCCAGCCCAAATGCCCCAAGATCAAGCAGCAGTTGTCGCCAAAAACCACCCTCAGACAACACCAAACTCAAGCCAAAAATCACCGTGCCAACGCCTAAAACAAAGAAACCACCAGTCATCAACACAAAAACTTCAACTGGCAAGAGGTAAATAATCGCGAGCAAGATTGCTAAGCACAAGCCATCGAACAGCAGCATTATGGCAAACGCTCGCCAAAGCTCCGCCTGCCCATACCAGCGCAACCAAAACTTCATCATCGTGGTGCTTCCGCCTGCAAACGATAGCCCAAGCCCCAAACCGTCTCGATTGCATCGCCAAAATCGGCCAATTTTTTGCGCAACCGCAGCATGGCATTATCGACCGAGCGATCGCCGCCAACATAACTTTGACCCCAAATCGTATCGAGCAAGTAATTGCGGCTAAAGGCTCGGCCTGGGTTACGCAACAACAAATCGAGAATTGCAAACTCAGTTGGGGTCAAATCAAGCTCCTGCTGACGCAAGGCAACAATGTGCAAATGCGGGTCAAGCACCAAATCGCCATAGCGCAAGACCTCGGTCGCTGGTTGGGCATCGGCCTGCAACAACTGCTGAATCCGCTGATCGCGGCGCAACAAGGCTCGTACTCTGGCAATCAGTTCGCGCATGCCAAATGGTTTGGTCAAATAATCATCAGCACCCAATTCCAAGCCCACCACCAAATCGGTTTCTTCGCTACGCGCTGTTAACATCAGCACCGGGGTCGATTTGGTTTGGCGAATCGTGCGCAACACCTCTAAACCATCAAGTTGCGGCAACATCCAATCTAAAATCACTAAATCTGGTTGATGTTGCTGGTGTAAACTTAGAGCTGTTCGGCCATCAGCAGCATGCCAGACCTGATAACCCAAGTTGCTCAGTTCGCGCACCAACACTTCGGCCAAATCGACAGCATCTTCAACCACCAAAATTGTCGGCACATGCTCAGCCATCGCCAAATCCTTATTCTGTGTGAGGTTCAAATGAGTGATGATCTAACCGCTATCGGTCAGCAGATTTTAGCTAGTCAGCCTTTCAGCCAGTTGCTCAAAGCCCAAATTAGCGAATTTCGCCAAGGCTACGCCGAATTACGCTTGAAGATTAACCCTGAGCTAACCCAACAATTTGGCTTTGTCCATGGTGGCGTGCTCAGCTATGCCGCCGATAACGCCATTACCTTTGCTGGTGGCTCGGTTTTGGGCTTGGAAGTCGTCACTGCTGAATACAAAATCAATTATGTCAAACCAGCTCAAGACCAAGAACTGATTGCTCGTGCCAGTGTTTTGAGCAGCGGCAGTCGTCAGGCCGTTTGCCAATGTTTGGTTTATTGCCAAGACGAGCAAAATGAAACCTTGGTTGCAGTTGCCCAAGGCACGATTATGACCCTCAGCAGCAAACGCTCATTATAATTAGCTTATCGCCTGTAGTTCCCTCACCCCCAACCCCTCTCCCACTGCGGCGGGCGAGGGGAGTTCTAAGCCTCATGCCGGAGGTTTCCCCATTGCCTGCTGGCAGGGAGCAGGGGCTAAGGGGTGAGGGTGCATCACAGCGCTTGCTTTACTATACCGAGTTTGCGCCAAATTCGTCAATTCAACCAATTCGCTTGCTCAAGACCACGCTTTGGGATTGACAAACAATAGAACATTTGGTCTAATTTGAATAGAATTACGATTGACCTATGTTCGAAAAGGAAACGATGATGAGCCAACAAATGCCCCAGCGTTTATATTTGATGCAGGTTGGCACGATGCCAGAATATGCGATTCCGATCGTCTGCTATCTGGTACAAACTGGCGATGGCAAGAATATTCTGATCGATACTGGGCTACCAGAGGTGATTCCAGCAGAAGGCGCGGATTTCGAAAATGGGCAGGATGTGGTCGTGCAGTTGGCCAATCTTGGTTTAACCCCAGACGATATTGATACGATCATTTCGACCCATTATGATTTTGATCACGCAGGCCGACATGGATTATTCACCAAAGCAACCTACATTGTGCAGCGCGTTCATCATCTGGATGCGGCGAGCAACCCACGCTTTGCCGCCAACCGCCCGCAATGGGATCAACCAAGCGAGCGAATTCAGCTCATCGATGGTGATAGCCAACTGCTGCCTGGGTTGGAACTGATTGAAACGAGCGGACACGTGCCAGGCCATCAATCGGTGCTGGTGCGGCTACCCAAAACGGGGCCAGTTTTATTGCCAATTGATGCAGTACCTTTCGCAACTGGCTTTACTCGTGAGCAGCCAGCCGCTGATAACAACCCCGATGCCGAGGCGACCCACGCCAGCACAATTAAATTGCTTGATCTGGTTGAACGAGAGCAGATTAAACTGGTGATTTTTGGTCACGACAATGAGCAGTGGCAAACGCTCAAACAAGCCCCAGCCTTTTACGATTAAACGCCAAAATCCTCGATCTGTCATTGCAAGCTCCGTCAAGCATGATAGAGCTTGCTCATACTACCTCAATCGACTATTACTCCCCACAACGCTTTGATAACACCAGCCACACTTGCACCCCGCAAAGAATCACGACCAACCCAGCAATCACTAGGCGCAGAATCTCAATCAATAATCAATTTCTTCAAAAAAATGATATATCCAACAACATCCAAATAGCGTAGATTTGCTATAATAGCAGCGTTATTTTTAGGCTGCTACCGCATGAATCTAAGGGTAAGCGTCCTTGAAAAAGGAAAACTATGACCGAGCAAGCACCCCAACTTAATGCCAATGATGCTTTTATCGAGGCGGCTGAGCGAATTCGGATTTTGCATAAACGCGATTTAGAAGATGCCATTCGTGATCGCAAACGGCCTAAATTAAGCGCTTCGCCATTCTCTCAACAAGCGATTTGGCTAGAGTTTCCGACCTATAAGCGTTTGTTGGAGAAACGCGCCAAAATTACTGTACCTGAGGTGATTGTGCGTGGTGTGGCAACCTTGTTGGAATGTAATATTAGCGAACGTAATATTTTGCTAAGTGCAGCGGGCTACAAACCTGATCCAGAGATTCTTAGCGGAGCTGCTTTAGAACAGCATCTCGAACGCTACCGTAGCATCGTACATAATCTCACTATTCCAGGCTTTATTCTGAATCATGTATGGGATATTTTGGAAGTCAATTCGCTGATGAATCGTTTATTTGAACACTATATGAGTGGGTTCGCCAGCATTCCTGTGGATGATCGCAATATTCTCAATTTAATGTTTGATCCACGTTACGGATTCAAACGTTTATTCAGTGTCGATATTATTCAGTGGGAATTAATGGCTCGTAGTTATATTTATAATTTTCGCCAAGCAACCAAAGGTTTTGAACTTGAAACATGGTATCGTGCAAAAATCAACTATTTAAGCCAATTTGCTGATTTCAATCTGATCTGGAAGCAAGTTGAGGCTAATTTATACAAAGAGTATGATACTTCGTTAACCTATTTTACTAGTCAATTTTTTGGCTTTCGCTCAATTTATATCACTGAATCAGAAAAATTCCCCTATCCACGAATTAATGCCTACATCAGCGAAGATTTAACTGCATCGATAGCACTTTTGGCAACGCCAAATCAAGCTTAATCAAAACGCCAGCACTATCAGCACCAATAGTGCTGGCAGCAGATTTAGCAACCCAAGGCATCAGCCAAGGCGGCCAAACTTGGCACAACCAAATCGGGCTGGGCTTCGGCGGCAGGCGTTGCCCCAAAACCAGGGTTAGAATGGCGACGATTGACCCAAACCGTGTTCAAGCCAAGTTGATTGGCTGGCACAATATCGTGAAACAAACTTTGGGCCACATGCAAAATTGCGCTTTGCGGCAAGGCTAAACGTTCAAAGGCTCGCTGAAAATTATTCAACGACGGCTTGTACGATTGCACCTGTTGCGCCGTAATAATCCAATCGAATTTCAGGCCCAAGCGTTGCTCCGAAGCCGCAAACAAATCATCATCAACATTTGAGATGATCGCCAATTTATAGCGTTGTTGCAAGCGTTGCAAGGCTGCTGGCGAGTCGGTAAAAGCTGGCCATTGCTTGACCGACAAGCCAAATTCAGCACATTCTTCGGCGGTTGGCGTGAAGCCCAAGCGCTGACCAAGTTGCCCTAATACGGTTGCTACCACCGTTTTATAGGCCAAATATGGGCCTGCTTCGAGCGCACTTTCTAGCTCGCCATACAATTGCAAAGCCGCTTCTTGCTCGATGTTGATATTGTAGCGAGCAAAAATTGGCTCAAGCGCCGCCCACAAACCAGTTTCCCAATCGATCAATGTGCCATAACAATCAAAGGTCAACACTTGAAATTGAGCTGGATTCAGCATTAAATACTCCAACTACAAAGAACCCGCGCCTATCAGCAACGATAAGCGCGGGTCGTAAACTTACAGATTAATGCAAATGCAAAGTCACAACAACTTTGCCAAATTGCAGTTGATCGCCATGGTTGACCGGAGCTGGCGCATGCGGAGCCAATTTTTGGCCGTTGACTTTGGAATAGTTGGTGCTATTCAAATCTTCCAAGGTCCAATTGCCGCCAGTATTGTGCAAGCGGGCATGCTGACGGCTGACCCCACCGCCTTCGCCGCCATGATTGGTCAAATCGACCTCAGGATAAATCCCGCTAATCGGATCTTCACGGCCAATCACATAAATTTGCTTATCGGTTGGCAAGTTGAGCACCACTTGGCTGCCAGCAACCACCAAATGCGGGGTAACTTGCGCTGGTGGAGCAATCGGAGCAGCGACTGGCTCGGCAGGCGTTGGGGCAGCCCATGCTGGCACAGCCTCAACTACTGGAGCTGGCACTGGTTCGGCAGGCACAACCGGAGCTGGCGCTGGTTCAGCTGGGGCAGCCGCAGCAACCGTTGGCGCATCATAGGTATTGACCGGAGCTGAAGGAATTGGCGCAGCAGCAGGTGCAGCGGGTGCACCACCAAGCAAGGCGGCTAATTCAGCTTCGGCCTCAGCCAAGGCATGTTTGCTTTCTTCCAAGCCAGCAGCGATATGGGCTGGCAAAGCACGGCCAGCATAACGAGCTGACATCTGCTCAAACATCGCCAAGTTATCTTGATGTTCGGTG
This sequence comes from Herpetosiphon sp., assembly GCF_003512625.1. NCBI lineage: Bacteria > Bacillati > Chloroflexota > Chloroflexia > Herpetosiphonales > Herpetosiphonaceae > Herpetosiphon > Herpetosiphon sp. The sequence goes on from NZ_DOPT01000081.1 coordinate 91,739, forward strand.
ATTGCTGCTTCTAAACGAGCTACCTCTTCTGGATCGGGCTGAGCAGCAGCCGCAGCCGCAGCGTCGGCGGCAGCCTGAGCAGCGGCTTCAGCAGCAGCTTTGGCTACAACTTGGGCTTGATCAAACGCCGCCAAATTAGCTTGTGCTTCGGCCAGACTAGCCTTGGTTTCTTCGATGCCAGCGGCGATATGCGCAGGCAAGGCGCGGCCAGCATACCGATTAGCCATTTGCTCGAACATCACCAGATTATCTTCTTGCTCAATCACCGCTGCTGATAAAGCAGTGCGTTCGGCTGCTACGACTTCTTCGTCAACTGCTGGGGCGGCTTCAGCTACCGGAGCAACCACTGGTTCGGCCTCGGCCACAGGGGTTGAAATTGGTTCTTCAACCGCAGGCACCACTGGTTCAGCCTCGGCTACAGGTGCAACCACTGGTTCTTCAATGGCTGGCGCAACTGGTTCGGCTTCGGCCACAGGAGTCGAAACTGGCTGTTGATCATCAATCGGCACGGTTGGCAACTCCTCAGCTGGCGCAACATTGGTTAATTCAGCCAAATGTGGCTCGGCGACTGGTACGGCTGGCACACCATCGGGCGGCGTAAGCGCTTCACTGGCAACTGGCGCAGGCGTAGTCACTGGAACAACAGCGACAGGAGCGGCATCGAGTGAGGCTCCACACTGATCGCAATAGCGGTCGCCTGGTTGATTGATATAGCCACATTCAGCGCAGTTGAGCGAGCTTGCGGCTGGCGCACTGGCGACTGCTGGCTCCGCTTGGGCTGGTGGCGCAGGAGGAGCCTGATCGGCTGGAACAAACATGGTTGGCGCATCGTAACTTTGATCCGTATGTAAATTGGGAACTGCCCCGATTTGGGTTGCTTCTTGATTCATCGACGGATCGAGTCGTGCACCACAATATTCACAAAAACGGTTGCCACCATCATTCGTATGTCCACAGCTTGGACACTTCATATTTCCTCCTTCAACAAGGGAGCACACAAGAATCTACAAATATTAGTATTGATTTGCCGCGCCAATTATCGCAAAAACAACACAGGCTAAAACCATTGCAACCGTGGCAAAAATCAGACCACGTACTGATTGCGAGCGGCCTTTGATTGATTCGCGGGTAGCTTTTAAACTAATGGCCACGATGCTAACAATCAGCGAGACAAACCCGGCAAAGCCACCAAAAAAGCCCATAAAGATGCCGGCATCTCGCCCCATATCTTCGTAGAAAAAGCCGCTAATCGTCAAGAGCAAGCTCAAAAAGCCCATAATTTGGGCAGTTTGAGCCACGCCCGTAGTTTTAGCCTTGGGCACGCTGGCAGCCTGTAAATGATGCGTCGCTGGATGCATCGGCGGGGCTGGTGGGCTAAATGGTTGGGCATAGGTTGGCGGTGGCGGCGGGCTATAGGGCTGGGCATACGGCTGCGCCACTGGCGGCCCATAGGGTTGCGAGCTAGTTTGGCCATAGGGTTGTGAACTGGGCTGCCCATATGGCTGTGAGCTAGGTTTGCCATAGGGTTGCGAACCAGTTTGGCCATAGGGTTGTGAACTCGGCGGGCCATACGGCTGCGAGGTTGGCCGCATTTGGGCTGACGGAGCATAGCCAACATTTGGCAAGGCCGCAGTGCCAGGGCGCTGGGCCACATACACATCAGCACTGTGTTGCGAAGCATTGGATAAGGCTCGGCGCAAGGCCACCATCGAGGCAAAGCGCGTTTGCGGATCATGGCTCATCGCCGTCATCAGCACCGAACTAATGGCTTCGGGTACAGCGGCATTAATCGTATGCGCCAACGGTACATTAAATGGCTGGGCAATTGGATCATGGCCAGTCATTAATTGATGCAGCAACACGCCCAAGGCATAGACATCGGAGCGAGCATCAGTTTGGCCAGTGCCATATTGCTCGGGCGCTGAGTAGCCCATCGTGCCAAAGGCTTGGGTATCTTGCGATTGACCAGGCTTAAACAACCGCGCAATCCCAAAGTCGATCAGCTTTACTTGACCTTCAGGGGTGCGCATAATATTGGCTGGCTTCAAATCGCGGAAAATAATTGGTGGGGTGCGGCTATGCAAATAGTGCAGCACCTCGGTTAGTGGTTCGGCAAAAGCCACCACATCGGCAACTGGCCATGGCGGCGGACTATTGCGCAAAATCGTCGCCAAGGTTTCGCCTGGCACAAACTCCATCACCAAATACTCCCGCCCGTGGTCGCTAAAGTGGTCGGTCACGCGCGGCAGATTAGGATGATTCAAACGTGCCAGCAATTTTGCTTCTTCATGAAACGATTTGCGGGCGCGTTCACGCTCCTCTTCGGTTTTAAGTAGGGCGGTACTCATTTCCTTGATCGCGCAATCAATATCAAGACGCTGATCATAGGCCAAATAAACTGCCCCCATGCCGCCCTGGCCAAGCCGTTGTTTGAGCAAATAGCGATAGCCCAAAATCAACTCGGGGGGCAATGCACCTGTTTTAGAGTTTTCTTCAGATAACAAATCGCTCATGGAGAAAATCCTTCGTATCAGCAACTCAGCGCGATTATAGCACGATGTTGCGCTAAAAAGCGCCCAGAATCGTGACAAAACGATCAGGATGTGATCGCTGGCGTAAGGCCGTCACAGCATAAGACGCAGACAATCTTTAATTAGTTTCAGCCACAGGCCACTAGTGCTGCTGGTCGGTGCGTTCTTCTGCCGACAATAACACCACGGTCACATTATCGCGTGCTCCACGACTATTGGCAATAGCAATCAGGCTGCCACAGCATGCTTGTGGCGATGAGGCTTCAAAGACTGCATCACGCAATTCTTCATCCGAAAGCTCGTTGATCAAGCCATCGGAGCAGAGCAACAGCCAATCGCCAGCCTCAAGCGGCTGCTCAGTCATGTCCGATTCGACCGTGGCTTCTACGCCGACCGAGCGATAAAGCACATGGCGACGCGGGTGAGTACGGGCTTGTTCAGACGTTAGCTCGCCAATGTCAACTAAGCGGGCCACCATGGTGTGATCTACTGTGATTTGGGCGATTTGTTGAGTGTGTTCACTGACCCCTTTACGATTAAATAGGTAGACTCGCGAATCACCAACGCTGCCAATCCAAGCTTTTTCACCAATCACCAAGGCCACGACCACCGTCGTGCCCATACCACGTAAGGTTGATTTAACTTCAGCTTCGCGAAAGATCGTGCTATTGGCCGCAGCGATTGCAGCTCGCACAACATCGCGCCAGCCATCAAAGCTGCGATCAACATTGCGGCTATAATCGCGCAGATGATTCACAATTGTTTGACTAGCCAAGGCGCTGGCTCGTTCGCCGCCTTGAGCACCACCCATGCCATCAGCCACCAAACAACAGATCACAGGCGTGCCATCACGCAAGCGAAACTGCTCGACCAAGGCAGAATCTTGGTTGACTGAACGGCGAGTACCAACATCGGAAAGCAGACCAACAGTATAGCGAAGTGTTTGGGACATAGGCTGGACCTTTTCTGCATTAGCCACCAATGGATTACCACAGGCAATGCAATAACGTGCATTCACCCGATTGCCCTTGCCGCAGCGCGAGCAGCCCAGCGGAAAGCGGCGGGCGGGCGTTAACGTGGTGGTAATGCGAATAGTTTCACGGCCTTGAGCCAACTGATGACTAACGCTTCCAAGGGCTTTCCGCAACTCTTCAATACTACTGATTGCCTCTTCACGGGTTGCTTCACCAGTTTGCAAGCGCATCTGCCACCATTCAACGCCAGCATGCACCATCTGTTCCAAGGCTCGCAGGCTGATCTTCTCGCCTTCAAGCTGAATGCGACGCGGTGCGGGTAAAACAACTTCTTCATAGTCGATCGGCTCGGCTGCCC
>NZ_DOPT01000081.1:95655-125618 GCF_003512625.1 Herpetosiphon sp.
GTCGATCGGCTCGGCTGCCGTAGCTGGCTCGGGCGTTGTTGATACTGGCTGCGTTGCGACTGAACGCAGCGGAAAGCCACAATAACGGCAAAAACGGGCCGTTTCATCAACAAGGCGCTGACAGCGAGGGCATGGAGCGCCAGTAGGCGTTGCAAGGCTCATTCGAGCAACCTCCCATTCGGCAGGAACGGTTGTGGTCTGGAGCAGTATGCTATAATGCGCGTGTTTGAGTCTGCTCACATGCTGCGATTATAGCACAGCCCTTCATCCATGCCACTAGATAGCGCTAATTTCGTTGCATGAAGCTTGGCATTTAAGGGGGAATGATGACACGCTGTATCCACTGCGGTGCTGCCATTCAGCCTAATACGAAGTTTTGCCCAAGTTGTGGTAAACCGCAACAGGCCGCACCCAACCAAGCTAACCCCGCATCAGGCGGTGGGGCCACAACCATCCTGCATTCATCGATGGCATTTTTAGAGGTGCAAGAAACTGGTCAGGCACCCCGCCAAATTCCATTAGCCAATCAACCAGTCACGTTTGGCCGCAAGCCCGATAACGATATTATTGCGTCGTCACGCTTTGTGTCGTCGAACCATGCGCGGATCGAGCCCGATGGCCAACGCCACGTTATTATCGATCTTGGTAGCACCAATGGCTTGCTCTTTCAAAGTCAACGTGTGCCCCGCCATAGTTTTAACGATGGCGATTCGGTGCGGATTGGCGATCCGGTTACTGGTAACTTTGTCACCCTCACCTATCGTAATCAAAAGGTTGCCACGCCGCCCGCCGAGGCTGGCCATGTTAGTCGATTCGATTTGAGCAATAAGCCTGCCGTAACGATTGGCCGCGAAGGATCAGCGCTCAATTTGCCCAATCCTCAAGTATCGCGTAACCACGCCGAAATTCGCGCCATCCAAGGTGGCCACGAGGTTCGCGATCTTGGCAGCACCAACGGCACGTTTGTCAATGGTAATCGCATCACGGCAACGCGACTGAATCGCGGCGATGTGATTCAAATTGGGCCTTTCAAGCTGGTCTACGACGGCAATTCGCTTGATCAATTTGATCAACGCGGCGCGTTGCGGATTGATGCCCATTCATTGGTACGCTTGGTTGGCGGCAATCGGGTTATTCTCAATAATGTTTCGTTGGTGATCGAGCCACGCGAATTTATTGCTTTGGTTGGTGGTTCAGGCGCTGGTAAATCAACCCTGATGGGGGCGCTTTCGGGCTACAATCGCGCTAACAAAGGCGCGGTGTTGGTCAATGGCGACGATTATTATGCCAACTTCGATGCCTACCGCGCCATTTTGGGCTATGTGCCGCAAGATGATATTTTACACAGTAGCTTGCCGGTTGATGTGGCCTTGCGCTATACCGCCAAGCTCCGTTTGCCCGCCGACACTGCTAGCAGCGAAATCGAAGCGCGGATCGATCGGGTGCTCAAAGATGTTGAGATGAGCGCTCATCGTGGCAAGCAGGTTAATCAACTTTCTGGTGGGCAGCGCAAACGGGTGTCGATCAGTTCTGAGCTGTTGGCCGACCCTAGCCTATTCTTTCTTGATGAGCCAACCTCGGGGCTTGACCCGGGCCTCGAAAAGAAGATGATGTATACCTTGCGCCAATTGGCTGATTCAGGGCGCACAATTGTCTTGGTAACGCACGCCACCGCCAACATCACCCAATGCGATCATGTGGTGTTTATGGCCGATGGGCGAATGGTTTGGTTTGGGCCACCCAGCGAGGCCTTGACCTTCTTCAATGTAACCTCGGGTGATTTTGCCGATATCTACACCAAACTTGAGGGCGATGCCGACCCCAATCATCCTTTAACAACAACCGAGTTGAAGCAAGAATTTGAGACTTGGCGGCAACACAATAATCAGGTGCGCCAAGCGCCACGACTCTCTGAGCTGTGGGAAATTCGTTTCCGCAACTCCGAGGCCTATCGCAAATATGTTTGGGAACGGCTGCAACGTGCGCCGCAAGTGCCAGTTATGACCCCGCCGCAAGCGCCAATTCCCCAAGCTGCGGTGCCTGGAGCCTATCCCAACCAAGTCAGCGTCTCGATTCCCACCTCGGCAGCTCCGGCTGGCCGACCCAAACCGCCGCCCGTTTCGGCCATGCGCCAATTTGGGATTATGACCAAACGTTATATGCGTCTGATCGCCGCCGATAAACGCAACCTTGCAATTATGTTATTGCAAGCGCCGATTATTGGCATGATTTTGCTGTTGGTTGCCAAAGAAGATGCCTTCCGCCGCCCCAATTCGGCTGATGCTCGCATGGTACCGTTCTTGTTGGGCGCGATCGCAGTGTGGTTTGGCATTTTAAATTCAGCCCGCGAAATCACCAAGGAAGGCCCAATTTACCGGCGTGAACGCTTGGCCAACCTTAAAATCGTGCCCTATTTGGGTTCCAAAGTGCTGGTGCTAGCTGGCTTATGTCTCATCCAAAGCATTATTTTGATGGTCATTCTGGGTACAAAGGTCGATTTTGACCTTGGGCTGGAAGTGCCATTTGGGGTTTGGGGTGGCTTTTTGGTCACAACCTTCCTCACATCGCTCACAGGTTTAGGCGTTGGCTTGTTAATTTCGGCCTCGGCTAGCTCATCGGATAAAGCCATGAGCATCATTCCATTTGCGCTGATTCCGCAGATTGTGTTTGCCTTGGCTTTGCTGCCCTTGCCTGCGGCGCTAGCTCCAGTTTCATTCTTGGTTGGCAGTCGTTGGGCAATGCAGGCCTATGGCTCAATCGGCGGTTTGGGCGAGCCGTTCGACCCAGGCAAATGTCGCGCTGGCCAAATGCCTGGGCCAAACACCTGCGAGGTGTTCCCAACCGTGGGCTACGATGATAGTGCTGGCTATATTTTCCTGACGTGGTTTATTTTGATTGGCTACACCATGGCCTGTTTGGCAATCACGGCTTGGTTGCTCAAACGCCGCGATAAGGAAGCCTAGTTGTGAGCCAACCTGAGCCAATTCAATGGAATGGCGCTGCCCTACAAGCGCTCCATGTTGAAGGTGTAAACGAGCGTTGGAATGCCGTTCAAGAGCAGTTACACCCAATTCTGGTGGCGCTCAGCGAGCAGCTTGATATCGCTGCAACCCGCCAATTTCCCAATACTTGGGGCTTGTACGAAGTTAGTGCTAAAACCGTTAGAGCGGTCAATCGTGGCCGCCAACGTGATCCAATCGACGATTATCATGTAGTGATCGATCGGCCACCACGTGGCTGCCATATTTACCTTGGAGTTAGCGGCAGCGAAGAACGAATTTTGGTTGGCATTCAATTGTGGAATAAGCGCAAGCGTGAGTTAGCTGCGGTGTGGGATCGGGGGCGCGTGCTGTGGGAGCCGTTAATTCGTAGTTTACCCGATGTGCGCTATACCCGTGGCGACCATGCTGAACAACAACTGTGGCTCGATGATTATCTGGCCAATCGCAGTAGCAATTATCTTTGGGCAGGTTGGAGTTACCCTTGGCAACAAGCACTCGACGATAGCCAACAATTTAATCAGCAATTGATCAACCATATGTTGGCCTTGCTGCCACTCAATGAAGCAATTATGGAAATTGCCGAAGAGGAGTGGGAATTACCACCAAGCCATATTCGCGAAGCCCGCCCAAGGTATGCCACGGGTTTCAATAGCCCAAGCATCGAAGAAATTAGCGCTAGCATTCGCCAACGGGGCTTTATCTATCCCGATGCAGTGTTGCGTTCGTACCACATTGCGCTGCAAACCAAGCCCTTGGTGATTTTGCCTGGGATTTCGGGCACGGGCAAAACCCGTTTGACTCGTGTCTATGCCGATGCAGTGCATCAAATCGCGCCACACAGCGATAATCCCTATTATTTGGCGGTGGCGGTGCAGCCCGATTGGCATAATGCTCGCGATTTGCTGGGCTATTTCAATGCCTTAACTCAAACGTTCCAGCCAACGCCTACGTTGCGGTTATTGCTGCGAGCCAGCGCCGATCCAGCCAATCCCTATTTTCTCTGCCTTGATGAGCTGAATTTGGCGCGGCCTGAATATTATTTAGCGCCGATATTGAGTGCGCTTGAAACTGCCGAACACCTGATCGATTTGGGTATTCCCCAAGAAGTTGCCCAAACGGTTGATGGCGAGAGCGTGCGTAATCCGCTGCGTTTACCATTAAATGTGCATATCATCGGCACGGTTAATGTTGATGAAAGCACCTTTACGCTCAGCGACAAACTGCTTGATCGTGCAAATGTAATTGAACTGACCGAGGTCGATTTAGCGGCATGGCGAGCCAGCTATCGCCGCCCGTTCAATCCAACTGCTTGGCAATTATTGCTTGAATTACAGCCAATCTTGGCCAGCCTTGGGCATCCATTTGGCTATCGCACGGTCGAAGAGATTGGGCGCTATTTGGAAGGAGCCGAGGGGATTATGCCACTCAATACAGCCCTCGATTTGCAAATTAAGCAAAAATTGTTGCCCAAATTGCGTGGCGATGATAGCCCACGTTTTCGCAATGGCTTGCGCAGTTTAGCCCAATTATTTGCTGAATATCCTCAATCACAAGCCAAAATTCAGGCCATGCTCGAACGGCTCGATCGCGAGGGCTTTGCTGATTTTTATTAAACGAGGGGTCAGGGGCTAGGTCTTAGGGGTCGGGGAGAAAGAACATAGAGCATAGAACATAGAGCATAGCTCTAACAGTTCATTGGATTTAACAATGGCCAGCGTGCCCTCACCCCTAGCCCCTCTCCCACTGCGGTGGGAGAGGGGAGTAAACAGCTGAATGATTCCCCCTCGCCTCGCTGGGCGGGAGAGGGGGCTAGGGGGTGAGGGCATAACGATCCTTACGAACCGTATGAATCATTACACCTATAATCAAAAGCTTCGTGCTCTTCATGGTTAAATCTAGACTATTAACTTATAGCTCATTAAGGCATTATGACAAAACGTTTAGGAATTCTTGGTGGCGGCCAATTGGCGCGGATGTTGGTGCAAGCGGCGATTCCCTTGGGAATTGAAACCGTGGTTTTGGCCAACCGCAACGATGAGCCAGCGGCATTGGTCAGCAAAGCGGTGGTTGGCGAGTGGAGTGATCGAGCCTTGCTTGATCAATTTGCTCAAGCGGTTGATGTGGTAGTGCTGGAAAACGAGTTTATTGGCTCGGAAAAATTGGCCTACCTTGCCAGCAAAGGCGTGCAACTTGTCCCCGATCAGGCAACGCTGGGCTTGATTGAGGATAAAGCGCAACAAAAATTAACATTGGCAGCCGCAGGCCTGCCTGTACCAGCCTTGGCCTTAATCGAATCGTTGGACGATGTGGCGGCCTTTGGGGCTGAACATGGTTTCCCGTTGATGCTGAAAACGCGGCGCAACGGCTACGATGGCCGTGGCACGGCCAAAATCCGCAGCGCCGAAGAGATTGCCAGCGCTTGTAGCTCCTTGGGTTTTCCCGAAAATCCAGTGTTTGTTGAGGCATGGGTTCCCTTCGAAGCCGAGTTGGCAACCTTGATTATTCGCTCGGTCAGCGGCGAACAATGCGTCTATCCAGTGATTGAAACCTACCAACCGAGCGGCGTTTGTCGGGTGGTGCGTGCACCAGCACCCTTCTCAGCAGCAATTCAACAACAGGCCAGCGAGGTTGCTCAAGCGACGGCAGCAGCGCTTGGTGGCTTAGGCATCTTGGCGGTTGAAATGTTTCTGACCAGCAAGGGCCAAATTTTGGTCAATGAGCTAGCGCCCCGTCCACACAACACTGGTCACTATTCAATTGAGGGTTGTTATTGTTCACAATTTGAAAATACGATTCGTGCTGCGCTGGGCTGGCCGTTGGGTGATCCTCAGTTGCGCCACCAAAGTGCCGTGATGGTCAATGTGCTCGCGCCAACCACACGACCACTTGAAAGCAGCTTGATTCAAACGGCGCTCAAACCACAGGTGCATGTGCATTGGTACGACAAACGCAGCGCCAAGCCAGGCCGTAAAATTGGCCATATCACCGCTGTAGGAGCCGAACCAAGCGAAGTCGAAGCGCGTGCCCAAGCCGCCGTCGATCAGCTAGAGCGGGTTTTAGCTGAACCCGTATAATTGAGCAAACCAACCCACATGTCAAGCCAATCGAGCGTTGCAATGACGCACCTCGATCAACGCTTGGCATTTTTAATTTCTCGCCAAAGGAGCATTATGTCAGCCGTTGTTGGAATTGTGATGGGCAGTGATTCGGATTTAACGACCATGCAAGCAGCCGCCACTATTTGCCAAGAATTTGGCATTGGTTATGAAATGCGGGTGGTTTCGGCGCACCGCACGCCTGCCTTGATGGCCGAATATGGCCAAACCGCCCATGAACGCGGCCTCAAAGTGATCATCGCTGGGGCAGGCGGAGCAGCTCACTTGCCAGGTATGTTAGCGGCTTACACGCCCTTGCCAGTGATTGGTGTGCCTGTGCCAATCGGCCACTTGCAAGGCGTTGATGCTTTGATGTCGATTGTGCAAATGCCAGGCGGCGTGCCGGTTGCGACCGTCGCAATTGGCCAAGCCAAAAACGCAGGTTTATTGGCAATTCAAATTTTGGCCACCGCCGATGCTGCCTTACAAGCCAAATTGATTGAATACAAACAAACCATGGCCGCCGAATCGCAAGCCAAAAACGAGCGTCTGCAAACAACTATTAATCAATAAGCTTCTTTAACCACGAAGAACGCGAAGTTTCACGAAGGCTGATTCAGAGCATTGTTCAGGTTCTTGGTGGATCTTAAACAGGGTTAAGCTCCCCTCGCCCGCCGCAGTGGGCGAGGGGCGGGGGGTGAGGGAATAACGACTAAACCATTCTGCCTGTTCTTTGTGGCATAAGAATGGGGATCAGGTATTAATACCCGATCCCCAACAACCGATCCCCAACCCCCAACGCCTACAACCCTGCAACGTGCTCGTGGGCGTGATACGACGAGCGCACCATCGGGCCGGATTCGACGTGGCGGAAACCACGCGCTAAGCCTTGCTCGCGGAACCATGTAAAGGTTTCGGGTGGCACATACCGATCAATCGGCCAGTGATCGCCCGATGGCGAGAGATATTGGCCAATTGTCATCACATCCACATCGGATCGGCGAAGGGCATCCATCACCGTCAGCACCTCTTCATCGGTTTCGCCAGCACCAACCATCAAGCCACTTTTGGTTACAATGCTCGGCTGAAGGTCGCGAGCCAAACGCAATAATTCGAGGCTTTGGTAGAAGTTCGCCCGTGGCCGGAATTTGCGGAACAAGCGTGGCACGGTTTCGATATTGTGATTCAACACATCGGGACGAGCATCCATCACAATCCGCAAGGCTTCCCAATTGCCATCAAAATCGGGAATCAGCACCTCGATTTTACATTCGGGCAATTGCTGACGAATCAAGTCAATCGATTCGGCAAAAATATGCGCTCCGCCATCAGCTTGATCATCGCGATTAACCGAGGTTAGCACCACATGTTTGAGTTTGAGGTGAGCGACCGCAGCGGCGATGCGCTGTGGTTCTTGTTCGTCAATTGGTTTCGGCTTGCCTTTGCCAATCGCGCAATAGCGACAACCGCGGGTACAGGTATCGCCGAGGAGTAAAAAAGTCGCAGTGCGATGATTCCAACATTCGCCAATATTAGGGCAATGGGCTTCTTCGCAGACCGTATGCAAATCGAGTTCGCGCATGAGGCCATGCACATCCTCGTAGTTTTCCCCTATCGGAGCGCGAGCTTTGAGCCATGCGGGGCGGCGCGGGGCCACCGGTGCAGCTTTGGGCGCTTCAAAGAGTGTAATTGTATCCATGAAAACCCCTTGGATAACGCAACGAGCAGCATTTGCTCTTGCTCATATTGTAACGTGCTTTTGCTGCTTGTCATGCACCCGATTTTTGGCCCAACCCCGAACTTGATAATCTAAAATATCCAGGCAAAGCCCGCTAAAACTCCAGGCAAAGCTTCGATCTAATTGCTAAAATTTAAGCTTGACATTTAGATTGCAATACGCTATATTTAGTGAAATTCTACTAAAATTTTAGATAAAATTTACAGAATTTTACAGTAGCAGTTGGGTTATGGCCGAAACAGATCGCAATCTAAGCCCGAACATGACCTAGATTGAGTTGCTGAAACTATTCTAAATTTTTCAATAAAGTTGCTTGATAACCAAAGCGTTATTTTATGGCATCATGAGAGCCTATTCAAAGGTGACTAGGAGAACATGTATGACACAGCGGATCACGATGGAAGACATTGCGCGGCAAAGCGGTGTCTCGTTGGCAACAGTTTCATTAGTATTACGCGACAAGCCTGGGATTAACGACGAGACACGCCGCCGCGTGTTGGATATTGCCCGTGATCTTGGTTATCGCAAGCGCTTGAATCATGAGAAGTTGGTTTCGCAATCGTTGCACAACGCAGGCGTAATTGTTAAGGCCTCAATTGGCGACGATAGCCCACTGACCAACCCGTTTTATGCCCCGATTGTCGCAGGTATCGAGGCCGCCTGTCGCAAAATGCATATTAACTTAATGTATGCCACTGTGCCAGTTGATATGGATAATCATCCTCAAGAGATGCCCCGTTTGCTCTCGGAAGATCACCTTGATGGGGTATTGTTAGTTGGCGCATTCGCCGATGCAACCATCACCAAGCTTTTGCAACGTGAGGGCATTCCGGCGGTTTTGGTCGATGGCTACTCACACGAACATGTCTACGATTCAGTTGTTTCAGATAACTTCCGCGCAGCCTATGAAGCAGTCAGCTATCTGATTAGCTACGGGCATCGTCATATTGGCCTGATTGGGACAACCAAAGAGGCCTACCCTAGCATTGCCGAACGGCGCAAAGGCTATATTCAAGCCTTAACCGATCATGGCATTCATGATCAGTATTTTGGTGATTGCTTGCTCACAATGCACGAAGGCAGCGATACATCGAGCATTCTGTTGCAGCGCCATCCGCAAATTACCGCGCTGTTTTGTGCCAACGATATGATGGCGATTGGTGCAACCCAAGCCGCGCGGGCGTTGCATCGCCAAATTCCCCAAGATTTATCAATTATTGGTTTCGATAATATTGATCTGGCTCAGCATGTTGCGCCAGCGCTTACCACAATGCATGTCGATAAAGTCAGCATGGGGCGCTTTGCGGTGCAATTGTTAGCCAATCGAGCCGAATACCCAGACCAGGCTCCGGCGACAGTCTCGCTGCGGCCACGGCTGCTTGAACGCCAATCAGTTCAACGTTTGCAACCACCAAAGTAGGTTGCCTTGTAGGAGTATCAGCTATGGAAGCAGCGACGCTTCAATCCACAACCATCCTTGGAAGTGCGCTCCCCTCAATTCCATGGGAAGAACGTCCGGTCGGCAATTCAGATGTTGTTTGGCGCTACAGCGGCAATCCGGTGATTCCGCGTGATGCCATTCCTACCTCAAATAGTATCTTCAACAGTGCTGTTGTGCCCTTCAAAGATGGCTTTGCCGGCGTGTTTCGCTGCGATGATAAACGCCGCGTGATGAACATTCATCGTGGCTTTAGCAAAGATGCCGTCAATTGGGAGATCGATCCCAAGCCGTTGGAATTTTCGGGTGATCCCGAAGTTACGGCCTTTGAATATCGCTATGACCCGCGGGTCTGTTGGATCGAAGATCGCTATTATGTCACCTGGTGTAATGGCTATCATGGCCCAACCATCGGCGTAGCCTATACCTACGATTTTGAAACATTCCATCAGTTAGAAAATGCCTTCTTGCCGTTTAATCGCAATGGGGTGCTCTTCCCACGCCGCATCAATGGCAAATATGCCATGGTCAGTCGCCCCAGCGATAACGGTCACACGCCATTTGGCGATATTTACTACAGCGAAAGCCCCGATATGGAACACTGGGGCAAACATCGCTTTGTGATGGGCACAAAAGGCGGCTGGCAAAGCACCAAAATCGGCGCAGGCCCAACCCCCATCGAAACAACCGAAGGTTGGTTGTTGTTCTATCACGGCGTATTGACTTCGTGCAATGGCTTTGTCTATAGTTTTGGGGCCGCCTTGCTCGATTTGGAGCAGCCTTGGAAAGTGATTTATCGCACCGCGCCCTATCTGCTTGCGCCCCAAACCTTGTATGAATGTGTTGGCGATGTGCCAAACGTGGCCTTCCCATGTGCGGCCTTGACCGACGCTGCCACAGGCCGAATTGCCATTTATTATGGCTGTGCTGATACCGTTACCGGCATTGCCTTTGCCCAAGTTGATGAAGTGCTGAGCTTCCTTAAAGCGAATTCAGAGATCTAGAATGTTCTAGTACTAGGCCATGTGGTCGAGGGCGGCGTTCCAAACGAGGTAGGTTGTTCACCTAACGTACCTACCTCGTAATAGGAAGATTGATGCTGGCCCAAGGGATAGCGCTAGACTTGCACTAACATATATACTTAACGATGTTTGGGAAGGGTTATCGATGCACAGCCTACCAACACCCAAACAACCTGCATCGATGCATGTATAGGCCAAGGGAGGTCAGCGTTATGCACCGTAAGCCATCTCAGCCACCCCGCACAGTTCGTAGCCTTGGATTCAGTTTGATCGTTCTGCTGATCTTGGCTGCCTGTGGTCAAGCAGCCACGCCACCAACCCAAATCAACCCAACCAGCTTGCCCACCGATACACCGCCAACCGCCGTGCCAGCCCTCGCCAACTCGGCAGATAAGGCCTTGGTTATTTGGTCAACTGGCTCAGAGGTCGAGGCACTTTCAATTCAAGCAGCAGCAGATATCTTTGTGCAGAAAAATCCTGGGGTCTTGATTAAAGTTCAAGCCTTGCCCTGGAGCGATGCTCATACCCAAATTCTTGAGGCCATCGCCGCCGATCGCGGGCCAGATCTGATGGCTGGCGGTATGTCATGGGGCATCGAGTTTGGCAAATTGGGTGGCATGATCGATCTGCAAAAGGCCTATCCCGATGTGGTAAGCGATGTTAAGCAAAAGATGTTGCCGCAACTCCAAGATTCATTGTTCTTGGATACAGGCGAGGTCTATGCATTACAACTCGATGTGGCATTGATGGGGATGTTCTATCGCACTGATTTGCTGCGCGATTTAGTCGGCATGCAACAAGCTCCCCAAAACTGGACTGAACTGACCAAAGTGCTAGAAAAAGCCCGCACGATCAATAAAAAAGGCTTTGCGATTGGCTGGGATAACGCTGGCTGGATCAGCTACTTTACCTTTTTATATTCAGCTGGTGGCAGTTTATATAACGACGATTGCTCCAAAGCCACAATCAACTCGGCGGCTGGCTTACAAGCTCTGACCTACTTCCGCGATCTCTACACCAAATATCAAATTCCCACCGATACTGCCTTGGATATTGAAGGCGGCCTCGAAAGCGGCGATTATCTAGTGAGCTATGCTGGCACTTGGACGGTTGCAGCACTGGAATTCAATCGGCCTGAGTTGGCGGGCAAATGGGCCTTGGCTCCGCTGCCCAAAAGCCCCAAAGGCCAAAGTGTTGCGTTCCTTGGAGGGCGGGTCATCGGCGTGATGGAAGCTTCGCAGAACAAAGATCTGGCTGCCGAATTTATTCGCTTTTTGTATACCGAAGAAGCGGTTGCCGCCCAATCGGCCTATGCACAAAGTGCCAGTAACTATTATGTGCCGCCAAGTTTGCCCTTGCTCAGCGCCGCCAAATTGCCAACCCATATCGAAGCTGGCTTCCGTGGCTTGTTGGAGCAATCGGCAGGCCCGCCCAAGTGCGTCGGCTGGGAAGAAAGCACCACCGATGTCCAAAAATTATTGCAAGAAGTCGTCTACAACAATGCTGATCCCCAAGATGCTTTAGATCAAGCAGCGGAGATCATGAATCGCAATTTACAACCATAGGGGAGTAATTGCGCCACTGCGGGATTTGAAGTTGTACAGGGGGAATTATGCGTCGATGGCTCTATCGCTTACATCTATGGTTGGTTCTGCTGCTGTTGATTGCGGCCTGTACCCAAGTTGGCGAATCGGGCGGCAACCAAACGCTTAGCTTACGTACCCTAACCGGCAATGCTGCGGTTTTTGGCACGATTGAGTTGGCGATTGATACCACTATCACCGTCGCCAATCCTTACGATCCAAATCAAATCGATCTGATGGTGAGTTTTATCTCAGCAACCGGCCAAATCTATCGTGTGCCAGCCTTTTGGTATCAAGATTTTGATCAACTTTCGCTGCAACCCAAAGGCAACCCTGAGTGGCGGGTGCGTTTCACGCCGAGCGAACCAGGTGCATGGCAAGTCAAGGCCGAGCTAGCCAAGCCAGCGCTGAGCAGCGACGTGATCACGATTGAAGTTTCAGCGAATAAGCAATCGCCAGGCTTTGTACGGATCAACACCAGCAATCCGCGCTATTTCGCTCGCCAAGATGGCACCTTCTTTATGCCAATCGGCCTCAATTTGGGCTGGTCAACCCAACAAGGCACGGGCATTTTGCGCGAATATGAACACTGGTTTGATCAATTAAGCAAAAACGGTGGCAATATTGCGCGAATTTGGATGGCCTCGTGGTCGTTTGGCATCGAATGGCAAGATACCGGTTTAGGCGATTATTCCAAACGCATGCAACAAGCATGGATGCTTGACCAAATTTTCAAATTGGCCGAACAGCGCAACATCACAATTATGTTAACCCTTATCAACCATGGCGCATTTAGTACCAGCACTGATTCAGAGTGGGCTAGTAATCCGTATAACGCTGCGAATGGCGGGCCAATTGCCGAGCCACGCTTGTTTGCCACCGATATTCAATCGCGTGAAGTGTTCAAGCATCGAGTGCGTTACATTGCGGCTCGTTGGGCACATTCGCCTAGCCTATTCGCATGGGAATGGTGGAACGAAGCCAACTGGACACCAATTAATGATGCTTTGATGCAACCATGGATCAGCGAAATGACCCGTCATTTGGCGCAGTTTGATCCCTATCAACATTTGGTTTCAACCAGCTATGCCAGCAATACCAGTACCTCGATGTGGGTACAACCAGAGATCAACTTCACCCAACACCACGATTATACAGGCCGCGATTTAGGACAAGCCTTCCCCTTGGTGATCCGTGAGTTGAATGCGGCAGCACCACAAAAACCAGCCTTGGTCAGCGAACTTGGCTATGCTGGCACTGGGCGCGACGAGGTAATCAATCGGGATGTTTGGCAGTTTCATCAAGGCTTGTGGGCTGCACCATTCAGTGGCTTTGCTGGCAGCGGCATGTATTGGTGGTGGGACACCTTGGTCGATCCCGACAACTTGTGGAGCGAATACAGCAAGTTGGCCGAATTTTTCAAAGACCAAGATCTCACGATCTACAACCCAGTTGTGGCTCAAATTTCGCCGTTGAAGGCGCGGGCCTTAGCCTTACAAACGAAATCGCAGGCGTTAGTCTGGGTGCGCAGCAACGAATATGAGCCTGAAGCATTAACCAAAGCCTATGAAGAAGCGCTCAAAAAACGTGAATTTAACGATACATGGGAATATGTACCGCCGACTTACGCCGATTTGACGCTTAAGTTGAATGGGCTAGAAGCCGGAAACTACCAAGCAACCTGGTACGACCCGCAAACTGGCACATGGTCGCAACCAACGACGGTAACCCTTGAAGCTAACCAATCCAGTATTGCAGTTCCAAGCTTCAACTACGATTTAGCCTTGAAATTAGTCAAGCAATAAACCTTATTGCGGGGCAAACATTGGCCATGTAGGTGTTGGGTCGTCGCTATCAGTTGCACAATTATCAATCAATGGCGTGCGTGATAGTGGCGCTCAGCGGCCTATGTGGCTTTTTATTGGCAAAAAATAGCCCGAAGGATGGTTTCATGCCACATTATGGCTTCAATTTACAATGGATGTATCATTATGTTCCAGGCAAGTTGCCAGCCGAGCCAGACCATAAAGCCTTAACCTGGATCGCCAAACAAGGCTTTAATTTCATTCGGATTCCAACCAATTATTGGTTTTGGACTCGTGATTGGCACTATACCAATCCCGATGAGACGATCATCGGGTATATTGACCGTTATATCTCAGCATGTCGTGAATATGGCCTGCATGTCAGCCTTAATTTGCATCGAGCGCCTGGATATTGTATCAATGGGAACGATCTCGAACGACATAATTTATGGCTAGATGCCGAAGCTCAGGCAGGCTTCGTGTGGCTGTGGGAGTATTTCGCCCAACGCTACAAGGGTATTCCGGCTAGCCAATTAAGCTTCGATTTGCTCAACGAACCGCCCAACGTCGATCAGTATGGCTTGACGCGACTCAACCATGCGGCGATCATGCAACGGACGGTCGCAGCAATTCGCGCAATCGACCCACAACGGACGATTGTGATCGATGGACTTGGTGGTGGGCACTTGGCGATGCCCGAACTCGCTGATTTGGGCGTAACCCACAGCGGGCGCGGCTATCAGCCAATGGCGGTGAGCCACTATCAAGCGAGTTGGTGGGATGGTCACGAAGGTTTAGCGGCACCAACCTACCCTGTAACCTGGCACAACCATTATTGGGATCGGGCCGGCTTAGTTGAATTCTACCAACCATGGCGCGACGTACAAGCGCGGAACGTCGCCATCCATATTGGTGAATTTGGCTGCTACAACCGTACCCCCAATGATGTTGCTTTGCGTTGGTTCCGCGATCTGCTCAGCGTTTATCAAGAATTTGGTTGGGGCTTCGGTCTCTGGGAGTTTGAAGGAGCATTTGGAATTATTAATCATGGCCGACCACATGCTCGCTACGAAGATGTTGATGGCTACTCCGTTGACCGTGATTTACTCGATTTGCTCCTCGCTGCCCGTATACCCGAAGCGCCAGAAGGAATACAATAATGGCGAATCTCGTAGATGGCGGCTTTGATCATGGCTTGCGCGAAATGTGGCAAGCGCAGTTTCGCGATGAAGTGTTGGGCAATATTTTGCCATTTTGGGCAAACCACACGCTTGATCATGAGCACGGTGGCTTTTATGGCGGCTTAACCAACGATCTGACAATCCATAATGAGTTTCCTCGCTCAGCCGTATTATGTGGTCGGATTCTCTGGACGTTTGCCTGTGCCTATCGCATGCTCGGCGATCCCCGCGATTTGGCGGTGGCTGAGTATGCCTATGCCTACCTCAAACAGGCTTTTTGGGATCAAACTTATGGCGGATTGTATTGGTCGATCGATGCCAACGGCCAGCCTTTGGCCGACCATAAACAAACCTATGCTCAATCGTTCGCCATCTACGGGTTGGCCGAGTATGTTCGAGCTACAGGCGATCAGAGCGCCTTGGAATTGGCGCAAACCCTGTTTCACTTGATCGAAAATCATGCCTTTGATGCGGTTTATGGTGGCTATATCGAGGGCTGTGATCGGGTTTGGCAACCCTTGGGCGATAGCCGCCTGAGCAAGCTTGAGCCAGAAGCCCGCAAAACCATGAACACCATGTTGCATATGATGGAGGCCTATGCCAACTTGCTGCGAGTTTGGGATGTGGCCGATGTGCGCCAGCAATTGGCCAGCCTGATCGAGGCCTGCTGCGAACATATTATCGACCCTGTGCAAGGCCGCTTTCATCTATTTTTCGATGACCAATGGAACCACCACGAACATGGTATTTCGTATGGCCACGATATCGAAGGCAGTTGGTTATTGATGGAAGCAGCCCATGTGTTGGGCGATGAACACTTAATTGCCAAGGCCGAAACTTTAGCGATTGGCATGGCCGATGCGGTCTATCGCAATGGCCGCCACGCCGATGGCAGCATTATTCACGAACGCGCTCCCGATGGCTCGATTAATTTGGAACGCCATTGGTGGCCCCAAGCTGAAGCCGTTGTTGGCTTCTACAACGCCTATCAGGCCACTGGCAAACCTGAGTTTGCTCAAGCCGCCTACGATAGTTGGAATTTTATTCAACGCTATTTTATCGACCACGATCATGGTGATTGGTTCAAAATTCTTGATGCTCAAAACCAACCGTTGGGAGCGATTCCAAAAGTTGGCCCATGGGAATGCCCGTATCACCATGCCCGCGTTTGTTTTGAAATGATCGAACGTTTAGCTGAACACAACGTGAGTGTTCAGATGCGAGGGTAACTGCCATGCATTTTGATATGCCCTTAGAACAACTGCGCGAATATCGCCCTGATCGCAACGAGCCAGCCGATTTTGACCAATTTTGGCAAACCACTTTAGCCGATGCCCGCCAATATCCATTAAACGCCAACTTTGAGCCTTACGATATGGGATTGCCCTTGATCGAAGCCTACGATGTGACCTTCAACGGCTATGGTGGGCAGCCAATCAAGGGTTGGTTCTTGCTGCCACGCAATACCACCAAGCCAATTCCCTGTGTGGTTGAATATATTGGCTATGGCGGCGGGCGTGGTTTGGCGATCGATTGGCTGTTATGGCCAACCGCAGGCTATGCCGTCTTCGCCATGGATAATCGCGGCCAAGGCTCGAATTGGCGCACTGGTGACACGCCCGACACCGAAATTGAGGGGGGCAATCCCCAAATTCCTGGTTTTATGACCCGCGGCGTGCTCAACCCGCAAAACTACTACTACCGCCGCTTGTTCACCGATGCGGTGCGGGCAATCGAGGCCGCTCGTTCGCATCCCTTGGTGGATGCTGGCAAAGTGGCTTTGGCAGGTGGCAGTCAAGGCGGCGGCATCTCGCTGGCAGCGGCTGGCTTACAACCAGATGTTGCGGCGGTACTACCCGATGTGCCATTTTTGTGTCACTATCGCCGCGCCACCACCATGGTCGATACCTACCCATACGCCGAAGTGGCCCAATATTGCGCCCGCCATCGCACCAAAATCGAGCAAGTATTCAATACCTTAGATTATTTCGATGGCATGCAATTCGCTGCTCGTGCCACCTGCCCTACTCTTTTCTCGGTTGGCTTAATGGATGATGTTTGTCCGCCATCGACCGTTTTTGCCGCTTACAACCATTATGCAGGGCCAAAAGAGATCACGGTTTGGCAATTCAACCGCCATGAAGGCGGCGAAAACTTCCAAACCTTGGAAAAACTGAAATTCCTCACCAAACTGTGGGGCAACGAGGAACGCACTGCATGAGCGTGATCGAGCTCTATCCGTTGCTGACCCAAGCACGCTATGTCGAGCCAATTTGGGGTGGTCCCCAATTGGCTCGCTGGCTGCACTTGCCTGAAGCCGAGCAAAGCAAGCTAGGCGAAATTTGGCAAGTCTACGATCAAAATCTGATCGTCAATGGCGCGTTGGCTGGCCAAAGTTTAGCCCAAGTTACCAGCCAATTTGGGGCCGCCTTGGTTGGCACAACCACCAGCGAACGCTATGGCAACGATTTTCCGTTGTTGTTGAAATTCATCGCCGCCGCCCAACCGCTCTCGGTGCAGGTGCATCCCGACGATGAGTACGCCCACAGCCGCGAGGCCGCGTCGGGTTTTCACGGCAAAACCGAGGCTTGGTACATTCTCGAAGCTGAAAACGGAGCCGAGGTTGTGCATGGCTTCCGCGAGGCAACCAATCGCCAAGCCTGCGAAGCGGCCTTAGCCACCAATACACTGCCTGAATTATTACGTCAAGTCGCGGTGCAAGCAGGCGATTTGGTATTTGTGCCAGCCAAAACGATTCATGCGATCAATCCTGGGGTGGTGCTGTTCGAAATTCAGCAAAAATCCGATCTGACCTATCGGGTCTACGATTACGATCGGCGTGATGCTGCCACAGGCTTGCCGCGCCAACTGCATCTTGAGCAAGCGTTCGAGGTGTTGGATTTTGCGGCAACTGCGCCGGCTTTAGTAACACCGACCAAGTTGAATGCTGATGTCAGTTTGCTGGTACGCTGTCCATTTTTCAGCTTAGAGCACTGGCAACTCAATCGCATCCAAGCACTGAGCACCTCGGTAACCAGTTTCGATTGTTGGACGGTGATCAATGGCGCTTGTAGTTTGGTTTGGGGCGCAGGCAGCCTTGATCTTAGCCATGGCATGTCGGTGATCGTGCCTGCGCAATTAGGCCAATATCAACTCTACCCTGAACCAAGCGCCGAATTGCTTCGGGCGTATGTGTAGGACTGGGGGTCGGCGGTTGGTGGTCGGGGATCAGATAAAAGGCTAGCAACTAAATGAAATGGGTCATTGGGTTAACGTGCCCTCACCCCCAGCCCCTCTCCCACTGTGGCGGGCGAGGGGAGCACTTCGAGCGCGATTCCCCCTCGAGGGGGGCAGGGGGTGAGGGCATGCTGGCAGTTGCTAGCCATATCCATCATTACAACTAAATTCTTGATTTAAGCCCGATCCCTAGTCCCCAACAACCAACCCCAACGAATCTAGCTTGCCACAACCAAATTGGTGGCAGAGAAAGCATCAATAATTCATGCAAAAGCTCGCATTGCAGCAGGCATGGCAGGCCAAACAACGTGATCCACAACGCACTGTGCTCGCTGATAGTACGAGTAGCGAAGGCTGGATTGCCGCGCCTGTGCCTGGCACAATTTACGAAGCCTTGATCGCCGCCGAGCGCATTCCCGATCCCTTCGATGGCTTGAATGAGCTGGCGGTGCAATGGGTAGCTGAGGTCGATTGGCTCTATCGTTGCGATTTTGAATTAACCGCTGAGCAAGCCAACCAACCAGCCGCCTTGCACTTCGCAGGCTTGGATACGATCGCCACGGTTTGGATCAATGGCCAAGAAATATTAAACAGCGACAATATGTTCGTGCCGCAACGGGTGGTGGTCAGTAACCAAATCCACGTTGGCGCAAATCAATTGCTGATCGAATTTCGCTCGGCGTTGAAGCATGGCCATGCCTTGCAAGCCGAAATGGGACAACTTGGTGTGTGGAACGGCGATCCCAGCCGCTTGTATCTGCGCAAAGCCCAATATCATTATGGCTGGGATTGGGGTCCAGCCCTGTTGACGGCTGGCCCGTGGCTGCCCGTCACCCTCGAATTGGGCGCAACTCGTTTGAGCGATTTGGCTTGTCCAATCAGTGTAGCTGATGATTGTAGCACTGCGATTTTTGCGGTAACTGCAACCGTTGCGGATGTACAGGCCGATACTGCGGTATTAATTCAATTATGGAACCCAGCAGGCGAGTTAATCGCTGAACACCAACAATTGGTTGTTGCTGGCAATATCCAGCATTCAATCACGGTTGATCAGCCCAGCTTATGGTGGCCGCATGGCTATGGTCAGCAACATCGCTATCGCTTGGCAGTCAAGGTCTTTGCTAATCAAACGGTGCTCGATCAACAAGAATTACAGCTTGGCGTGCGGCGCGTGCGTTTGGTGCAAGAGCCATTGCTCGATGAAGCAGGCGAAACATTTTTGTTTGAAATCAACAATGTGCCAATGTTTAGCGGCGGAGCCAATTGGATTCCCGCTGATCTACTGACCAATCGTGTAAGCAACGAGCACTATCGCCGCTTGTTGCAGGCAGCGGTTGATAGCCATATGCTGATGATTCGGATTTGGGGCGGCGGAATCTACGAAGTTGACCATTTTTATGATCTTTGCGATCAGCTAGGCTTGTTGGTTTGGCAAGATTTTATGTTTGCCTGCGGCATGTATCCAGCTCATCCTGCATTTTTGGCCAGCGTCGAGGCCGAAGCAATCGCCCAAGTTCAGCGCTTGCGCCATCATCCCTCGATTGTGCTGTGGTGTGGCAACAACGAAGATTACCAAATTGCCCAAACCTTCAACGCCTATGATCACAGTTTCCAAGGCGATTTTACCAAAACCAGCTTTCCGGCCCGCGAAATTTACGAACGCTTGTTGCCCAAGGTCTGTGCCAGTTACGATCCGACCACAATTTATTGGCCTGGCAGCCCGTATGGCGGAGCCGATGTCTATGATAAAACCCGTGGCGACCGCCATACCTGGGATGTTTGGCATAGCGCGATGGCTCCCTACCAAGATTACCCCAAGTACGAAGGGCGTTTTGTCAGCGAGTTTGGCATGGAATCGTGCGCAGCGTTGCCAACCTTGCTGAGCGTCATTCCTGAGCACGAGCGCTATCCCCAAAGCCGCACGGTCGAGCACCACAACAAATCGGAGGGTGGCGCACGCCGTTTGGCGGTGTATCTCAACGATACCTTACGATTTGAAAACACCCTCGAATCGTATGTGTATGCCACCCAATTGATGCAGGCCGAGGCTTTGGCGGCAGCCTATCGTGGCTGGAGGCGACGTTGGGGTGGCGCAGGCCGTTATGCAGTGGCAGGCGCTTTAGTGTGGCAACTTAACGATTGTTGGCCAGTGATTAGCTGGGCCATTATCGATTCAGCTTTGCGCAAAAAACCCGCCATCTATAGCATTGGCCGCGAGCTAGCCCCCATCAGCGCCGGATTACAGCGCAATGGCGCAACAATCGAGGCTTGGGTGGTCAATGGCACAATTGAATCAAAATCAGCAACGATTCAATTGACTGGCTACGATTTGCATGGCAGATTACTTTTTGAGCAAAACATTGAATATGAATTAGCCGCCAATCAAGCCAACCCAATTCCCAGCCCAAACCTAAACTTGCCCGAACAAAGCGTAGTTGGCATGCAAGTGCTGGTTGATGGTGTGGTTGTGGCAAGAGCCAGCGCATGGCCCGAGCCATTCAAATATCTCCCAGCCTATGATCCCCAAATTAGCGTCACCCGCATGGCCGACGATTGGCTAGAAATTAGCAGCCAACACCCAGCCAAAGGGGTTTGGCTACAAACGGAGGCTGAAATCAATTGGAGCGATAATCTGCTTGATCTCTTGCCCAACCAACCACAACGGATTCAAGCATGTGGCTTAGGTCAACAGCCGATTGACATTAAGTGGCTGCACTGGGATCAAGCAAGAACATAGATCCTAGAACATAAATTTTGATCCACGAAGGACACGAAGCGCACGAAGGATATATAGGCTATCGACTATCGGAATTAATCAGCCACCTCAACATATTCCGATAGTCGATAGCGTACACTCATTGAATCCGGCCAATCTCCAATCGCCAATAACTGCGCACCAACTACTATGGGCTATGTTCTTTGCGCTAAACATCGGGTAATTGCTTATCATTGACCACCAAGGCGGCGGCGACAAGGCTAGCCAACACTTCAACTTTTTGCTGCACTTCAGGGCTGAATGGCACAATTGTATGTTGCGCTCGATCAATACAGTTGATCAATTGCAAAACGCCGATCACCTCAGTCGTGCTATCTTTCAGCGGCACAGTCAGCAACGACATTGAATGATAGTTCATGGCCATATCAAAGGCTTGCGGGCCAGAAAAATCATATGAATCGCTGCCATAGACATCGATCACGTTATGCGAAACCCCGCGATGCACCGTGGCCGCAGTAATGGTGCGCACAATCGGCTGGCCTTGATTATCGTACAACGCCAAAGCCGGAATTGGCAATTGCTGATCGAAAGCACTCAAATTAATCTTCAACGAATCAGTTTGCATGGTAACTGGACGCAGGGTTTGGGTTGAGGTGCGCAAATACAAGGTACAAGCATCTGCTGAGGCCAGTTGTTTGGCGGTCGTTACGATCGTATGAAACAAATGCTCAACATCATCTTCGCTAACCAACTGCACACCCAAGGGCAAAATCGAGTCGATCAACTGGGCGGTATGGGAAGAATATTGATCTTGCGCCGCCAACAAGGCCGCTTTGGCTTGGCTAATTTGCTCGTTCAACAAAGGATGATCGCGCACCACAGGCAAGATCGTGCGATTCAGATGTTGGGCAATTTGACGATAGAGCCAAGCACTCAACAACAGCCAAATCAGCGACCAAGCGGCAAATAACAATACCACTGCTAATGAAAATGGCTGTTTGGCCGTGCCAACCCACAATAAAAAGCCCACACCGACCAATAAAACCAAGGCCGAGCCAAGCCACAGCCAGCGCAAACGTTTGATCACCGTCAAGGCTACATCAGTTTCAGACGGATTTGGCATATCTAATTCTCACACTAAGCGTATCCCGATCATATCATGCGTTGTAGAATCAGGCCATAGAGCAATATTCCAATTGGTGTGCTAAATTCAATTCATTAGAAATTCTGTTTCGCCACCCTTCCGTCCCTCCGCCGGAGGGAAACGCAAGGGGTTTTCATCCCCCTGCACCCCCTAAATGGCATGAAGTGGTTGGCAATGGTTGTTTGATGAACCTAAAAATCTGTGAATTATGTTGGATGGCCTTCGTGCTCTTCGCGTTCTTCGTGGTTCCGCGCCAACTGAACCCTAGCCCCTGACTGTTGACTCTTACAACCTCGTCCCTATTATGCTCATTGTAGGTGAAGCCTTTGCTACTTGCACTTTTGGCACTTTTCTCGTTAAATAGAGCCAACATGTTAACGTTTACAAGGAGTAATCATGACAACACCGCGTCCTGTGTTGTTAGCCATAATGGATGGTTGGGGTTTGGCTCCGGCTGGCCCGGGCAACGGCGTTAGTTTAGCCAACACTCCCAATGTTAATCATTGGATGGCAACCTGCCCAACCACCCAACTGCATGCCTCTGGCCTTGATGTTGGCTTGCCCGAAGGTCAAATTGGCAACAGTGAAGTCGGCCACTTGAATATCGGCGCTGGCTTGGTAGTCTATCAAGATTCCACCCGCATCAGTGAATCGATCAAATCTGGTGAGTTTTTTGAGAATCCAGCGTTTCTCGAAGCTGTCCAAATCGTCAAAGAACGTGGCACAAATATGCACTTGATCGGTCTGATTGGCCGTGGCGGCGTGCATGCCTATGATATTCACCTCGCAGGCTTGTTGCAATTGATGGCTCAGCAAGGGGTCAATCACACCTACATTCATGCTTTTATGGATGGCCGCGATACCTTGCCGCAAAGTGGCCTTGGGTATATGCGAGAGTTGCAACAAACGATCAGCCAAATCGGCGTAGGCCAAGTGGCAAGCGTGATTGGCCGCTATTATGCCATGGATCGCGATAAGCGCTGGGAGCGCGTCGGCGCTGCCTATGCTGCCATGGTCGAAGGCGTTGGCCACACTGCCAGCGATCCAATCAGCGCGATCGAGCAAGCGTATTTGCGCGATGCTCGCGGCGATGAATTTATCGAAGCAACGGTCATCACCGATAGCGCAGGCGTGGCCTTACCCCGGATCAGCACTGGCGATGTAGTGATTTGTTTCAATTTCCGCGCCGATCGGGTACGCCAAATTACCCGTGCCTTGATGCAGTCCGATCTCAACACCATGATCCAAGAATGGTATGCCAATCAAGCCGAACAAGGCTTGCAATTGCCGACCACCATTTGGCAACGGCCTGAGCAAGTATCAAATCTGCATTATGTCACGATGACACAGTATGATGCGACCTTCCCGTATGCGATTGCCTATCCGCCGCATTACATCACTGAGCCATTAGCCAAAGTGATCGCCGATGCTGGCAAGCGCCAATATCACAGCGCCGAAACCGAAAAATACCCGCATGTCACGTTCTTCTTGAATGGGCGGCGCGAGGAACCTTTTGCTGGCGAGGATCGGGTGATGGCGGCCTCGCCCAAAGTCGCCACCTACGATCTTCAGCCCGAAATGAGCGCAGAAGAAGTAGCTGCCAAATTGCTCGATGCGGTCAACAGCCAAATCTACGATTTCTTGGTGGTCAACTTTGCCAACCCTGATATGGTCGGCCATACTGGGGTGATTCCGGCGGTGGTAAAAGCCTGCGAAACTGTTGATCGTTGCTTGGGCCAAGTTGTGCCAGCAGTGGTTGCCCAAGGTGGTGCAGCCATCTTGATCGCCGACCATGGCAATGCTGAGCAGATGATTGATCCGCAAACAGGCGGCCCCCACACGGCCCACACCACCAATCTTGTGCCATGTATTTTGGTCGCCGACCCAGCTACAGGCCTAACCCGCGAACAGATCAGCCTGCGGGCTGGTGGCCGTTTGGCCGATCTGGCCCCAACCATCCTTGATTTGCTGGGCTTGCAAAAGGCCGCCGCCATGACCGGAACCAGCTTGATCGAAACCAAATAAGAATAAGCCACTGATTTAGCCCGCTGACACGATTAACGTCAGCGGGCTTTTTTGATCTGTATAGATAGTGGTATGCGTTTAGTATCCTATCCTACGGATGGTTGCGATCCTTCAGTATTCACAGCAATGCCAGCCAGCATAATCCTTATTTGAGTCGTCTTTGACCTCATATTTGAATACCACACACTTCTGAGTATAATAAAATCCTTCTTTTATTTTTATCTATCAATAATATTAATTATAAAAATAATATCAATATTCATAACAAAAAACCCTCACACATTAGAGTGAAAGACATTATATTACAACTAAAATACTTATCAAATTCTTAATTTAAGTACTTTATTTAATAAAATAAAAAAAGTATACTATTGTAATAATAAGCCAAGAAATTCTGCCTCTACAGAAGAATTCTATAGACTGTGTGACGAATACTGCTTATGCGATGTTTGTTTATTCAAGGCTCATTAGTCACTTCATATGCAAACCTTGTACCGAAGGTATGCCCATCAGTCGGATGTCCGTCGAATTCATTTCGCCGTCATCAGAAGATCCAAAAAACAGTGTACGATGTGCGCAATCCAACTGGACAGATTGCTGCAACCCTAACCTTATATCGCTACAAATGTACGCTTTGTGGTTCAACCTTTCGCACAACCCCGCTGACAATGGTGCGAGGGGCCACATTAAGTCGTGGGTTGTATCACCTCAGCGGAGTGCTTTTCCTGCTAGGGCTTAGCTATACCCAAGTTACAAAATTCTTAAGTTCCTATACCGTCAATATCTCGCGAGCTACTGTTCATATGGCAGTTCAACGCCTAACTCATAACCAAGCATACAGCCGTGCTCGAGTATTTACGAAAGTACGACGTGAAAGTAATCAATGCCTATTGATGTTCGCACCAGCAGCTATCTGGGTTCCCTTGGAATTTATTCAAGAACATCATCAGTGGGCATTTCGGATTAATCTAGCAACAATTCCAGCAGAATATTTTCCATTGCTTGAAAGTAGTTTAAATTCGCTAGAAACAATCAATTCTGCGGTAAAGCTTCGATTAATTCGTTAACAACGCTCGCTAACGATAGCTCATATGCGGAAACCATCCAATTTCATAGTAGCTTGGAACCCGCAATCCCCAGTAGGCAATAAAAAATATGCCACCGACAATCACTGAGATGGCAGTAAAACGGGTAATTCGGCTTGGGTTGGCACTGAGCCAGCGCTCAAAACGACCACCTGTCGCATAGATAAGCCCCAACAAAACCAGCACCATAATTAAAATATTACTTAACCCTTGTAACGCTATTGCCAAGCCACCAAAGAATGGATCGCCAGCGACAATCGCATTGCTGAAGGCTTTGCGAAACAATCCAAAGGGTCGGCCTATCGTAAAACAGCCGATGAGGAGACCTAAACCAAAGGGCTTAAACCATGGATTGCGGGCAAATAGCTTAGCCAGCGGGTTTGGCAGAATCTGCAAAGTGTGCAAACCCCACCAAACAAAAATGACCCCTAAACCGACAAAAATAAAGCTTGATTGCGCTAAACGAATCGGGTAACCTTTACCAATTGGCAAGGTAGCGTTATTAAGGATTGGCAGTTTTTCGCCAAGGAGTGTCCCGATGATGCCATAGCTTCCGGTGATCAGCAGAATACCCAAAGTCATCCAGCCTAGAGTTCTCCAAAGACTCATAGTGCTTTTACCAGCGGTTAATGGTGCAATGCAGCTAAATACGACACAGTTACAAGCGGTGAAGGTTGCAGCCAGACCTGCAGCAATCGAAAAGATTACCCCCGATAGTAACGAGCTAGAATCCAAGACGAGTTCTTTTGCATCGGCTCCAACGATGGTATTGGCAATATTTGCCCCAAGTACATGGTCAGCCACCTCGAAGCTCCAGACAATCGCTAGCCCGAGGCCAACCAAGGCTGCGATTAGCACAATAATCCATGCTTGGCGCTGCGTTGTATCAGTGCTGCCACTAGCCGAACCTGCTACGTGGGTTGAATATGGTGTTTCTGTCATAGCTTTTCCTTTATGCGACAACCGACGTTGTGCGCTGAGCAACCAACAGGGTAAAGTTGCCACTCAAATCACAGTCGATCAGTAGTTCATCACCCGCCCGATATTTACCATGGAGCAATCCATTGCTAATTGGATCAACGATATGGGTTTGGATGAGGTGGCGTAAGCGTCGAACCCCACGCTCAAGATCGTAGCCATGATCCGTCAAATAGGTATGCGCATTTGAGGTTAGGTCGAGCCGAATTTCATGGGCTAGCACCATCTGGCGAACATCTTGTAAGAAGAGTCCCGCCAATACTTCAAGGTGTTCAGCTTGGAGCGGTTGAAAAAGAATCACATCATTCAGTCGATGGAGAAAATCGAGGCTCAGCGAGGTTTTGATTTTGTCAAGTGCTTGTTGTTTCAAGTGCTCATAGCGGGCTACTTGGTCAATTTCAGGGAGCTCAGCTCTAAAACCAAGCCCCGTTTGGCGCTTAAAGAGTTCAGTACCCACGTTTGCGGTGCACAACAACAACACATTTCGAAAATCAACATAACGCCCACGCGCATCAGTTATAGAGCCTTCTTCGAGGATTTGAATGAATATATTGATCACATCAGGATGGGCATAATCAATATTATCAAGCAAGACAACGCTATACGGACGGCGACGAACGGATTCGGATAATTGACCGCCCTGATCGTAGCCAATATAGCCAGGCGGAGCACCAATCAAGCGGCTGACACTATGGGCCTCAGCATATTCGCTCATATCCATTCGGATAAGTGCCTTGTTACTGCCAAGCAGATATTCCGCCAAGACTTTGCTCAACTCGGTTTTGCCGACCCCTGACGGCCCTAAGAACAATAAAGCCCCGATCAGATCTTGCTTCGTTTTAAGTCCGGCAAAAGCGCGTTGGATGGCTTTGGTTACCCCCCGAATTGCCTGGGCTTGACCAATAACCCGCTGACTCAGAATCTGCTCAATATCTTCGATACGGTTGAGACCATCGGAAAAAAGTTGAGCTAAGGGTATCCCTGTTTGGATGGCAAGCACTTGCGCCACATCACGCCCACAAACAACAGTGGTAGGCGCTTCAGCACTGGAAGCCGCATCGTGGGCTACCAGTTGGCGTTGCCGATAATACCAAACTCGACTCGCCGCTTCATCCAGAAGATCAATCGCCTTGCCAGGCAAATAGAGATCAGGAATATATTGGGCAGCCAGTCGTGCCGCAGTATACAAAGCCTCGTCGCTCAAGCTAAGCTCATGATGGGCTTCGTATTTCGGACGAATACCCTGTAAAATTGTTACCGTTTCCTCGATCCCTGGCTCCTGCACGACAATTGGCTGAAATCGCCGTTTGAGAGCACTATCTTTCTCGATATGCTGGCTATATTCATCAAAGGTTGTTGCACCAATGACCCGCAGTTTGCCACGAGCTAAAGCTGGCTTTAACATATTCGCTGCATCAACGGTATTTTCGCTTGCGCCAGCCCCGACGATCATATGTAATTCATCAATGAAAAGAATCGCATCGTGGTCGCTAATTTGGTCGATGACGCTTTTAAGGCGCTCCTCAAATTGCCCACGATAAATCGCGCCCGCCAAAAGTGAGCCAACATCAAGCGACCAAACCGAGGTTTTTTGAAACGATGGGATTGCGCCATGAGCCAATTGCTGCGCTAAACCTTCAACAATTGCCGTCTTACCAACCCCTGGCTCACCAATTAAGACAACGTTATTTTTGGTGCGTCGCCGTAAAATTTGGATAGTCCGTTCAATCTCGGCGCTGCGTCCAATCACCGGGTCTAGTCGGCCATTGCGAGCTTCTTCCGTCAGATTAATTCCTAATTTTGCTAGGAGTGAAGTATCGGCGGCATGCGCAGGAGCTACCTCGGTGGCTTTGGCCTGCAAGGCTGCGTGCAAGCTATCGCAGACAATGCTGCCATGCAGGCCTAAACGTGCCAAAATATAGGGAACAAAGCCCTTAGCCTCGCGGGCTAAAGCTAAAAGAAGCTGTTCAGGCCCAATCTGCTGTTGATTAAGTTGATCAGCTTCCCGTGCCGCAGTATCCAAAAGGGTTTTTGTATGAGGGGCCAGCGGGAGGTAGGCAGGAAGTAAGGTTTGTTCATCACGGGCATGCGGGGTAATCATGGTCTGAATAATCTGCCGAGTTTGGGGGTAGAAAACCCCTAATTCGTGCAATATCTGCACCGCAAGACCCTCTTTTTGCCGCAATAGCCCCAATAGTAAATGCTCTGGGCCTAAAAAACTATGGTTAAGGCTCCGAGCTTCTTCTTGGGCCAACAACATAATATGCTGAATGTTGGGGTTAAGCCGTTCAAACGTATTCGCCATAGTACCACCGCACACAAATCAAAGGCTGCAAACGACGCTCAATCCTACGTGCTAGCTGTATGGCGACCAACAATGCTGATGGTGAGCCAGCAGGTAATCAAGCCAAACAAGCCAACGAGCAGCATTGCAGGGCGTAAGGCCGTAAATTCGGCAATCCAACCATAGATCAAAGGAGCGATCAGCAGTGCCCCATAGGCCGACATCATAATTGGCGCAGCGACAGCTCCACTATTATTGGGTGATAACGGAGCCGCAGCACTGAGCGCCGTTGGTTGAATACCAGCTACTGCCAAGCCCAAAATAATAAAAGCCACAATCGATACAGGAATCGTATTAAAGAGCAGCAAGAGCGCCGCCGCAATCAGCATCCCGATTCCAGAAATCAGCAAGGAAACCCGACTCCCCAAGCGAGCAACAATTGGTGCATTAATAAAACGACCAAGCAGCATTGCTCCATTAAACAGGGCAAAAACGGTTCCGCTCAGCGCAATTGAGGCTTCTAACCCAAGTAAATAAATGACTGTCCAAACGACAGCGATGGCTTCCGAGGCGCTGCCTAAAAAACAAATACTTGCGAGGGCAATAAATAAAGGCTTTTTGTGGAAGCTCCCGTCTGCTGAATCAGCTGATTCAGTTTGGGCTTGGCTGGCAGTTGGGTAGCGGGCGGGAAATGTCGCAAGGATAATCGGGGAACAACAAATCGCTGCCGAAGCTATGGCAACTGCTTGATACGACCAACCAGATTCGAGGGCAAATCCGGTGATAAACGCCCCTACCATCACTCCGCCACTTGATAAGCCATGCATAACATTCAAAATATGCCGACCACTAGCCTGCTCAAAATCCATACTGGCACTATTGGTCGCCGCATCGAGCATAGCAAATCCGGCTCCTGAAAGAATCAGGCCAAGGATTAAACCCCAAAGATTGGCAATTGTCGCCAACACAAGCATGGCACTGACTAAAAGCAATAAACTCAAAATGGATTGCCATTTATTCCCAAGTCGTAGATAGAGCTGACTGTTAAACATCAATACCAGAAACCCTACGACTGGCAGGGCAAGCTGGACAGTCCCAAAAATACCTTCGGTCAAGGCTAGTGCAAGCATAACTTCGGCTAAGATCACACCCTGCACACCTAATACCAGACCAAATGCAATGAACTGCCCAGCCAACAACGCGATCAGCAGAGTTGGCTTCCAAGCCTGTTTGGTTGCGGGGCTGGCTTCATGGACGATTGATTGACTCATATGCTCCTCACTTGTACACATACCATCAACAAGCAGATGTGGTTGGAGGCATATTACAGCCCCCAACCACATTTCGGCAGAAACTGTGTGACTGCCTTATGCGCGAGGAATCCGAGGATCTTCGTCAGCAATGCCATCACAGTTCAGGTCAAGTTCGCCATTGATGGTGCCATGACAAGGAATCAAATTCACATTGAGTTTGCCATCGCCAGTTAGATCGCCGAGCTTACCACGGAAAGTTCCGTAGATCACGGTGTTAGCCATCTTGCCAACGACGGGATCAGCGGTGCTTACCAACTGCACGCTACCAGGGGCAATAATCCCCGTTTCAAGGTAGCGATTAAGATCAGTGTGGGCCC